>CAZRAI010000037.1:2299-5208 GCA_964598115.1 uncultured Candidatus Saccharibacteria bacterium
GTTTTTCTTTTTTTGGGAAAAAACTTAACCCAAATCAAAAATTACTTTATTTAATTGGAACTCAATTTTTTAAGAAAAAAGAAAGTGAGCTTTTAGAAATATTTTTTAAAAAAGAACTTCCAGGATTTTTTTTATGGAAAATTCCTCAAAATGGACTTGAAGAGTGGGGAACATGCCTTTTACCAAAACAAGAATTTTTTGAAAATTTCCGTTCATTTTTGAGAAAGAAATTCAAAAAAGAAGATTTTAAAATTGAAACTGCTCCTATTTTAATTTCTCCCTTGGAAAAGCTTGTTTCAAAAAGAGTCTTTCTTTGTGGGGAAAGTTCTGGTTTTGTGAAACCATTTACTGGAGGAGGAATAATTTATGGCTTTTTTTGTGCAAAAATTGCAAAAAAGATGATTGATCCTGAAAACCCTTTCACTCTTAAAGATTATGAGAAAAAAATAAAAAAAACCCTTCTTCCAAAAGTAAAAAAAGGAGAACTTTTGAGAAAAATTTATTTTTGGCCAGAATTTTTAAAATATTATTTAATCTTTCTTTTGCACAAAATTCATTCAAAATTTGATCAGGATCTCCTTTAGTTAAGCTATGAAAGTTGCCTGGGATATTTCCCACCAGGAGTTTACAATTGAGGATGATTATTATTTTTCAAAACTGAAAAAGTATTCAAAAAAAGAGGGCATTCAAATTTTTGAAATAAAAAAATTTTCTGAACTTCAAAAATTTGAAGTTTTAGTTTTTAACTATCCTGAAAAACATTTTTTAAAAAAAGAAATTCAGTTAATAAAAAAATGGCAAAAAGAAGGGAAAAAAATGATTTTTACAGGATATTATTTAAACGAAGATAAGGTAGCCGAAATTATAAACAATGTTTTATCAGGAATTGCTTCACTTAAGATAAATTACGACAGACTTATTTCAAAAAAATATTTTTTTGAGGAGCCTCTTTTTGTGCTTACACAGTGCAGAAAATTCAGAGTTTTAATGCCTTGTTCTGCTTCAGTAAAAGGAGGAAAACCTTTTTTGAAAACCTTTTCAGGAAAACCTGTTGGGACAAAAGAAAAAAACATTTACCTTTTGGGAACTTGCGTTTTTTGGGACAACTTTTCTATAGACAAATTTGACAATAAAAAATTTTCTTTAAAGCTTCTTAAAGAAAAAATATAACCTTGATAAAATTTTTTAAATAATGAGAATTTAATTAATGAGACTTGCAAGAAAAATAAATCTGTGGTTAAAGGGTTTTTTAGTAGATTTTCTTTTAAAAATCTATGGAGTTAAAATTGTTGAAGCTAAAACCGAAGAGCAAAAAAAAGCAGTCTATAGACTAAGATATCAAATTTATAAAGAATACGGCTATATTGACCCAGATGATTTTCCAAATGGAGAAATGAAAGATGAAGAGGATGAACATTCAATTAGTTTTTTGGCTTTGAAAAATAATCAACCTGTGGGAATTATAAGAATTATAAAAGGAAACAAAAAGGATGATTTTTCTCCCTTTCAAGTTTGGCAGGTAAATTTTCACAAATTTTCGTATCCGTTTTCTAAGATGACAGAAATTTCCAAGTTAGGGATATTAAAGCATACTAAAAATAAACATCTAATATGGTGGGGATTAATGAAAAGAGTTTATATGTGGTCTAAAAGATATGGAATAGATCAATGGATTTTTGTAACGCATTCAAAACTTGTTTCTAGAATTAGAGAAGTATTTGATACTCCTGTTTACGAAATTCCTCTTAAAGAGGAAAAAATAAATATAGAAAAAGTGAAAAAAATGGGACTTCAAAGATATTTGGAAATTTATCATCCGAGACCTTTTTATATAAAATTTAAAGAAATAGGAAAAACAGGAAAAAAATGAATTTTCTTTTTATTATATTTTCATTTTTTTCTTTTTGTATTCTTTCTTTAGGAATAGGAGTTTATTTTAAAAAACCTTCAAAGAGCTCTCTTATATTTTTCTTTTTGTGCTTTTCTGCAGCAATTTGGATTTTTGGTGTGATTTTTTATGCCTATCCTTTTTTTAAAGAGAGTTGGAAGATTGGTAAAATAGCTTTTTTAGGATCCTCATTTTTAGCAGTTTTTCTTTTATATTTTTTTCAGGTTTTCCCCAAAAAGAAATTTTTACCAAAATTTCTAAATTTAGTAATAATTTTGCCCTTATTAATTATAGGTATTCTTTCTCCTTTCACTGATTTAGTTGTTAAAAATGTAATTTATACAGATTCTTTCGTAGTGAAAAAAGAATATGGAATATTATATCCATTTTTTACATTCTTTTTCCTTACAAGCTTAATTTTAAGTTTTTATGTAGGGCTTACAAAAGCGAAAATCTTAAAAGGAATCTCTCAACTTCAAATGAAATATCTTCTTATGGGTTTTGTTTTATCATTCTTAACAGGTACTTTTATAAATCTAATCTGCCCTTTTTTTAAAATTGGTCCTCCCGATATTTCTCAATATGGACCTCTATCTTTAATTTTTTTCATCCCCCTGAGTGCCATTGCCATCCTTAAATATCATCTTTTTGAAATTAAGGTAATTTTTACTGAGATTTTAGTAGGCGTAATTTCTTTTTTACTTTTGGTAAATTTTTTGCTTTCAAAATCTACTTTTGAGTATCTATGGAAAGGAATTTTATTTTTATGTTTTCTTCTTGCTGGCTATCTTCTTATAAAGAGTGTCTACAGTGAAATCCACCAAAGAGAAAGACTTCAAAAGGCTTATGAAAAACTAAAAGAACTTGACAGGGCAAAAACTCTTTTTTTGTCCATTGCTTCACATCAACTAAGAACTCCTCTTTCAATCATTAAAGGATATATTTCTTATCTTTTAGAAGAAGAAAAAGACAAAGAGAAAAAAAAATTTTTAAAAAATGTCTATGATGCTAATGAAAGATT
>CAZRAI010000038.1:0-5090 GCA_964598115.1 uncultured Candidatus Saccharibacteria bacterium
AGATATTATGGAGAAATTCAAAAAAGAATTTTAAAAACAAAAAATTTTTTTATTTTAAATTCAAAAAATTTGTTTTCTCTTTTAAAGAAAATTTCTCAAAAAAGTCAAAAAGATGTTATTGGAGCTTTAGGAATGGCTTTTTTTAAAACAATTCTTTTAGAAAAAATTGAAAAGAAAAAAAGATTTTATCTGCCACGAGAGAAAAAGAGGGGAGAGGCAGAAAAAGTAGAAAAAGAACTTTTTGAGGAACTTAAAAATATTAATTCATTTTCTTCGCTTTTAAGATTTTTTCCTGAAGTTAAAAGAAGATTTTCTCAAATAAAAATAGAAAAATCTTTTTTACCTCGAGTAATGCTTATTGGAGAAATTTATACTTTAGTTGAAAGAGAAGTAAATCTTAATTTAGAAAAAAGATTTGCTGAGCAGAAAATTGAAGTAGAAAGGAAACTTGGACTTTTGGAAAACTTCAAAGAAGGCCTTCTGCCTTTTGCTGAAAAATTTATGCAAAAAAGAGTGCAGAAATATTTAGCCTCAACTGTCGGAGGACATGGAAGACAGGCAATTGATGAGTTTTTAGAGGCAAAAAAGAAAAAATTTGAAGGAGCGGTTCAGATTCTCCCTTTTGGATGTATGCCAGAAACAACTGTTCGACCAATTCTTGAAAATTTAGCAAAAAAATTTAAAATGGCTTTTTTATCTCTTTCCTTTGATGAAGAAACTGGTGAGGCTGGTTTTCAAACAAGAGTTGAGGCTTTTTCAGATCTTTTATGGAAAAAATTTGAAAAATTAAAGAAATAATAAAATCAAAATGAAAAGAAATCGCTATTTATATTCTTTACCCAAACAATGAATGAATTTTCAAAAAAGGAAGAGAATGTGAAATTTTATCTTGGAATTGATATTGGAAGTATTTCAACTGATTTCGCTTTAATTGATGAAAAAGAAGAAATTGTTTGGTCTTTATATTTAAGAACCGAAGGGGATCCAATTGGAAAAGTAAAAGAAGGATTGGAAAAGATTCAAAAAGAATTTCCTAAAGTTCAACTTTCAGGAGTGGGAACAACAGGATCAGCAAGATATTTAATTGGAAAAATATTTAGAGCAGATTTAATCAAAAACGAAATTTCAGCTCATGCTAAAGGAACTTTGAATTTTTATCCTGACGTAAGAACAATCATTGAAATCGGAGGACAGGATTCAAAAATTATTATTTTAGAAAATGGAATTGTGATAGATTTTGGAATGAATCTTTTATGTGCTGCTGGAACAGGATCGTTCTTGGATGCTCAAACAACTAGGCTTAAAATTCCAATAGAAGAATTTGGAGAATTAGCCCTTAGATCAAAAAACCCGGTTCATATTGCTTCAAGATGCACTGTATTTGCAGAATCTGATATGATTCATAAACAACAAATGGGATATCCAATTGAGGATATTATTTATGGACTTTGTTTAGGTTTAGCAAGAAACTATTTAGGTTCTGTGGGGAAAGGAAAAGAAATTAAAGAACCGATTGTTTTTCAAGGAGGAGTTTCTGAAAATGTAGGAATGAGAAAAGCTTTTGAGGAAATTTTAGGAAAAAAAATTATTGTTCCCAAATATAACAAAGTAATGGGAGCCTATGGAGTGGCTCTTTTAACTAAAGAAAAAATGGAAAAAGAAAAAAAGGAAACAAAATTTGGATTGGAGCTTTTGAAAAAAGAAATAAAGTGTGAAAGTTTTCATTGTAAAGGATGTCCAAATGAGTGTGAGGTTGTTGTAGCAAAAGTTGAAGGAAAACCCGTTGCTTATTTTAATGACCGCTGCGGAAAATGGTCAAATCAAGATTTAGGAAATTTTTAAATATTAAAATTTTTATCCCTCCTTTAGTTTTTCAGCCACGAGAAGAAACTGAATTTTGGACAAAAAAAGTAATTCAGGAGTTAAAAAAAGAAAGGCCAAAAAAAATTTTTTGTTTAGATCTTTTTTGTGGGACTGGTTGCATTGGCATAAGCTTAGCTAAAAATATAAAAAATCTTTTTTGTGATTTTGGAGATATAGAAAAAAACGCTCTTTTGGCAACAAAAATCAATCTTGAGTTAAACAAAATAGAAAGGAATCAAGCAAGGGTTGTTGAGACAAATGTTTTTTCAAATATAAAAAGAAAATATCATCTTGTGGTGGCAAATCCTCCATATATTGCAGAAGATAGGACTTTTGAAGTTCAAAAAGAAGTTTTAAAGAAAGAAAGTTTTTTAGCTCTTTTTGGAGGAAAGGATGGTCTTTTTTGGATAAAAAAATTTTTAAAAGAAATGAAAAATTTTTTGACAAAAAATGGAAAAGTTTATTTTGAGTTTGATCCTTATCAAAAGATAAAAATTGAGAGAATTTTAAAAAAATATTTTAAAAAATTTAAATTTTTTAAAGACCAGTTCAAAAAATGGAGATTTTGTAAAATAGTAAATTTATGATATACAAAGATAAAATTTACGGGAAGATTGAAATAAAAAACCCTTTGGTAAAAGAAGTGATCTTTGCGCCTTCATTCCAAAGGCTTAAAGGAGTAGATCAAGCAGGGTATTTTGAACCTTATTTTCCAAAAACTTCTTTCTCAAGATACGAACATTCTCTTGGAGTTTATATTTTGCTTAAAAAATTTAAAGCTTCTTTTGAAGAACAAATCGCTGGGCTTTTACATGATATTTCTCATACAGTTTTTTCACACTCGGTTGATTATGCTTTAGATGAGGGCTGTCCTAAAACTCAGTCATTCCAAGATAAAATTTTTAAAAATTTTTTAGAAAAAACTGAAATTCCTTTAATTTTGAAAAAATATAATTTTCCTTTGGATCTTCTCTTTTCACATCATAATTTTCCTCTTTTAGAAAAACTATTGCCAGAACTTTGTGCAGATAGAATTGATTATTCTTTGCGAACAGGATTTCATTATAAAGAAATTTCTTTTAAGAGAATTCAAAAATTCTTAAAGAACCTTTGTGTTATAGAGAAAAAATGGGTCTTTAAAAATGAAATTACTGCAAGAGAGTTTGCAAAACTCTTTTTAAAGCTTAATCGCAAGTATATCTCAAGTAAAATCGCGGCTGTAGTTTTGGGAACAACAGGAAATCTTTTAAGATACGCTCTCGGACAAAAGTATATCTCAAAAGAAGATCTTTTCACCGAAGATAGATTAGTCATTCAAAAAATTAAAAAATACCTTCAAAAAGATAAAAAACTTCGTCTCTTTTTTAAAAGATTCTCGAAAAAGCCAAATTTCAAAAATAATCCCAAAAATTTTGATTATCACATTTTTTGTAAATCCAGAATAGTTGACCCTCTTTTTATAAAAAAAGGGCAGATTAAAAAACTCTCACAAGTAGATAAAAAATGGAAAGAAATCATAAAAAAAGAACTTAAACCAAAAGAGTATTTTATAAAATTTGAAACTTGAACTTTTTTAATATTTGAGAAATATTTTTTATAATTTATTTCAGTTATTTATCATTTTTAAAATTCTATGAAGGATTTAATTATTATTGGTGGAGGACCTGGAGGAATGACAGCAGCCATTTTTGCAAAAAGAAAAAATTTAAATTTTTCACTTTTAACTAAAGATTTTTTAGGTTCAGTAACAAAAACAAATTTGATTGAGAACTTTCCTGGATTTGAAAAAATAAGTGGCAAAGAGTTAATTGAAAGGATGAAAAAGCAATTAGAAAAACTTGGAGTAGAATACAAAGAAGGGGAGATTGTTAAAAAGATAGAAAAAAAAGAAAAATTTTTTGAAATAAAAACCCAAAGATCCTCTTATCAAGCAAAAACAGTTATTGTCGGAACAGGACTTTTACCAAGAAAACTAAACATTGCTGGTGAGGAAAAGTTTATAGGAAAAGGAATTTCCTATTGTACCATTTGTGATGGACCTCTTTTTAAAGAAAGAATTGTTGCTGTTATTGGCGGAGGAAATGCAGGAGGAGAAGCAAGTTTGTTTTTGGCAGAAATTGCAAAAAAAGTTTATCTTTTGGAAATTGAAGAAAAACTTTCTGCTGATGAAACTCTTCAAAAAAAAATCAAAAAAAACCCAAAAATTTCTGTTATTTTAAAAGCAAAGGCTAAAAAAATTTGTGGAAAAGAAAAAGTAGAAAAGCTTTTTTATGAGAAAATAGATTCAAAAAAGGAATATTCTTTAAAAGTTGATGGTATTTTTATTGAAATTGGAGGCATTCCTTTGGTAGAAATTTTAGGAGAACTTGTAGATTTTAATGAGAAAAAAGAAGTGATTATTAATCATAGAACCTGCATGACAAAAACCCCAGGACTTTTTGCAGTTGGCGACATTACGGATATCAAATATAAACAAATTGTGATTGCTTGTGCTCAAGGAGCAATTGCCGCTCTTTTCGCTTATGATTTTTTGAAAAAAGATGAGAGAAATTAAAATTGAAAAAAGTGAAAAAAAATTTTTAATATTTTTAACATTTTTTGGAGGAATATTTTTTTTAATTGCTTTGGGTTTTTTTCTTTTTTCTAAAAAGCCTTCATTTTCCAAAGAGGACATTAGAGTTGAAATTATCTCTCCTTCTTCAACTGATTCAGGAAAAGAAGTTAATTTTGTAGTAAAAGTTAAAAATCAATCACCTAAAGATATAGAAAATATAAAAATAATTTTTGATTTTCCAAAAAACACCTTTTCAAAAGAAGGTAAACCTAAAAAAAGAGAAGAGAAATTTATAGAAGAAATTAAAAAAGGAGAGGAAAAAAAAGAAAACTTTTCAGGGGTTATTTTTGGTAAAAAAGGTGAGATAAAAAAAGCCAAAGTGAAAGTTTCTTTTTTTCCAAAAGGATTATCAATTCTTTTTGAAAATGAAGCATCTTCTTCTTTTTTAATCTCTGAGAATTTTTTACTTTTTGAAATTAAAAACGAAAAAGAAATTTCTCCTCAAAAGAAAACAAAAATTACCATCACATACAAAAATCTTTTTTCTTTCCCTTTGGAATTTATGAAAATCCGAACTTTTTTTCCTCAAAATTTTCAAAAAATAAAAGAAAGTTTGAGATCAAAAAAAGAAGGAGATTTTTATTTTTATAATCTTGGGACACTTGATCCAGGT
>CAZRAI010000039.1:0-4967 GCA_964598115.1 uncultured Candidatus Saccharibacteria bacterium
CAGTGAACGCTGATCCTGGGGAACATTGGTTAGGTGCAATTGACGAAGTCCGCATTTATAATAGAGCCTTGAGTACAGAAGAAATCTCAGATCTCTACAACAACTACGGCTACACAACTGAAAATTATCCTGGAAAAGTTTTAGTTCGTAAATACGCTGACCCAGAACCAACAGCCACGGTAGGTGATGAACAATCTAATTTGATGCCTCAGATTTTGCTTCACTTTGGTGAAGGTTCAGGTTCTACTGCTTATGATGATACTCCTAATAATAATGATTGTTCTTTATCTGGAACCTCTTTCAAAAAAGGAATTTTAGGAACAGGTTTGTATTTTTCAGGTTCGGCTTCCTCTTCTTGCGGAAACATTGGAAATATCAAAACCTTGTCTTTCTTTGTTAATCCTTTAAGTTTAAACCAACCAATTTTGGATTTAGATGGCGGAACAAACTATATTGAACTGTCTTCTGGCAAAATCCATTTGGCAGGTCCTGACTGGTCATCTCCAAAATTATATGTTAATGGCAAAAAAATTCCTTTAGATTCAAGCAATTTCTCAATCAACACCCTTTCACAAGCCCAATGGTATCACATTGAAATTGTCAATTCTACCTCAATTTCTGCCTCCGCCCTCACTTTAGGCAAAGTCGGCACCTCTTACTTTGTCGGCACCCTTGACGAACTAAGAGCCTACAACTACCAAAGAACCCCAGAACAGGTCCGAATCGACTTCAACGCCGGAGTGGGAATCAGATTCAAATAAAATAAGTCTCAAATAGTCCATATATTTATTTAAGGAGCCAGTATTTAAGGAGCCAGGCTCCTTAATCTTTTCCTTATAATTCTTTTCCTTAATTCTTTTTATCTTATAAAATTAATTTATAAAATTATAAAATATTAAAATTAATGAGAAAAATTAAATTTGTTAATGGAGAATATTATCATATTTATAATCGTGGAGTGGATGGACGTCAAATTTTTATTAAGAAAAAAGATTATCTAAAATTTTTAAGATCTCTGAGAGATTTTAATAATCAATCTTATTATGAAGAGAGGGCTCAAATAATCCGAAGATATGGTTTTAAGGAGCTAAGCTCCTTTTTACAGAGAATCGAAAAAGTAGTAGAGATAGTTGCTTTTTGTTTACTTCCTAATCATTTTCATTTAATTTTAAGGCAGCTTACTGAAAAAGGTATTTCTAATTTTCTTCACAAGTTAGGGACAAGCTTCACAAATTTTTTTAATAAAGAATATCAACGCTCTGGAAGATTATTTCAGGGACCCTATAAGGCAATTCATATTGATAGTAATGAGTATCTTTTATGGCTCTCAGCTTATGTTAATGGAAATGCTGAAATTCATAAGATAGAAAAAGTAGAGAATTATGAATGGTCAAGCTATAAGATTATTTTTAGGGAAAAATCAGATCTAATTTCAGTTAAAAGTGAAATAATTTTTAAACAGTTTATCTCGCCTAAAGAATACGAAAATTTTGTAAAGAAAGTAATTGAAGAAAGTCGAAAAAGAAAAGATATGAAAAAATATCTACTCGAAAGTTTAAATTAAGGAAAATTAAGGAAGAAAATTAAGGAGCTTAAATTAAGGAGCCTGGCTCCTTTAATTCTTCCTTTAGTTTTTCAATACTTGCAATTAGATTTTTTCTGAGTTAAAATTTAAATTTGTAAAATGAAGTTAGAAAAAATTTTAAATTTCGGTTATCTTTTTTTTCTCTGTTTGCTGATTTTTCTTTTGCCCTTGGCTTTTTTGCCATTTGGTTCAAACGAAATCGCCCTTGCTAAAATTTATCTTTTGTTTTTTTTAACTTTTCTTTCTTTTTTGTGTTTTTTAGGAAAAAGTTTTTTAAAAAAAGAAATAAAAATTTATCGTTTCTTTTTAGATTTTCCAGTGTTTTTCTTTCTTTTTTTTATTTTTTTGAGTGCTCTTTTTTCAGTGGATAAAAGAATTTCTCTTTTTGGATTTTATGGAAAATTTTACCCCAGTTTAATTGGCTTTTTTTCTTTATCATTTTTTTATTTTCTTTTATCACAAGCAAAGGATAAAATAAGCTTTAACAAGATTTTTAAAATTTTAACTTTTTCAGTTTTAATTTCAGTTTTGATTTTTTATTTTTCCTTTTTCGGTCTTTGGCAAAAAATTGAAAATTTCCTTGGCGGAGAGGGTATCCCTTCAATAATGCAAAAAAAGGGATTTAATCCCTCAACTGAAACACCCGAAACTTACTTTTTGTTTCTTTCGTTGTTTCTTTTAATTTTTGTTTTAAATACTCTGCGAAAAAGGAAAATTTCTTTTTTTGAAATTTTTTCTTTCTTTTTTATATTGGGTGCGATTGCGATAATAGATGTTAAACTTTTCTGGTTCTTTTTGGGTTCTTTTTCGTTTTTGATTTTAATTTTTGGACTTCCCAAAAAAATTTGTTATGAGAAGATAAATCTATATTTTTTACCCTTTTTGCTTTTGGTAGTTTCTTTTTTGTTTTTCATTTTTTCACCTTTCAAAAAACTTCCTCAGACAGTAAACCTTCCTCACAAAATATCATTTGAGATCGCAATGAATTCTTTGAAAGAAAGACCAATTTTAGGTTCAGGGGTGGGGACATTTTTTTATGATTTTTCTAAAGAAAGACCAAAAAGTTTTAATCAGCTTTCTTTTTGGAATTATAGATTTCCCCAGGCAAGTTCTTTTATTTTAGAGATTATTTCAACCCTTGGAATTTTGGGAGTTTTTTCTTATATCCTTTTGATAGTTTATTTTTTTAGAAAAAAAACTTCTCTAAGAAAAGAAATAGAAGAGACAGGAAAGAAAGTTAAACGCACTAAAAAATTAAAAGTAATAAATCTTTCCCCAAAACCTTTTTTAGAAGAAGAAGAAGAAGAATCTAAAAGTTTGGCTGGTCTTTCCAAGGGAGATAAATTTCTTTTAAGTTTTTCTTTTTTGAGTATCATTTTCTCTCATTTTGTTTGGCTTCAGGATTTCATTTTAGGATTTCTTTTTTATTTCATTTTGGGAGTAAAAAATTTATTTGAAAGACCTTTGAGGGTAAAAAAAATTTCTTTAAAAGAACCAGAAGCAAGTTTTGTTTCAAATATCACTTTTTTTCTTTTAATTCTGCTTTTTTTACTCTCTATTTTTTGGGGCTGGAAGTTTTATTTAGGAGACAAAAAATACGCTTCTGCTTTAAAAGAAAAAGACGTTTCTCAAAAAATTTCTCTTTTAGAGTCTGCAATAAAACTTAACCCTTTGCCCACTCAATATTATATTTCTTTAGCGAATGCTCATTTGGAAAGAGCAAAAAAAGAAATTAAAAAATTTCCTCAAACAAACCGTGCAGTTTTAACAGAAAGTGCCAAAAAAAGTGTTGATTATGCTAAAAAAGCAACCGAAATTTCTCCTCATAATATTTATGCTTGGGAGACAAGAGGTTTGGTTTATCGAGAATTTCAAAATGTTGCCAAAGGAGCTGAAGAATGGACAGAATCTGCTTTTAAAAAATGCATTCAACTTGAAGGAACTAATCCTGTTTTTCATTTAGAACTGGGAAAAATTTATCTTTCTCAAAACAAATTTAAAGAAGCAGAAAAAGAGTTTAAAAAGGCTCTTTCTTTGAAAAAAGATTTTATAGAAGCTGAAATTCAACTCGCTCTTTTAAAAGAAAAACAAGGTAAAAGAAATGAAGCAATAGAATCTCTCAAAAAACTTCTCCAAAAAAATCCTTCTCATCTTGAAATTCTTTTTGAGTTAGGAAGACTCTATTACAATCAAGGAGATTGCAAATCTGCTGTTCCTTATTTAGAAAGAGCAAAACTTTTATTTCCTGATTTCTCAAATGCAAGATATGTTTTAGGTTTGTGCTATGAAAAACAAGGAAAATTCAAAAAAGCTCTTAAAGAGTTTGAAAAAATTTCTCAACTTAATCCTCACAACCAGGAAGTTAAGCAAAAAATTAAAAAACTTAAGGACTTGATAAAATAAAAAAAATTTTTATAAATAATCTCTATTTTTTTAATTAAAAATGATGATTGATCCAATAGAAAAAGTTAAAGAGATAGAAAAAAAAGTTCAAAAAGAAATAGAAGATTTTAAAAAAGAGAAAGAAAAGGAGCTTTTATCTCTTAAAAGAAAGTATGAAGAGAAAATGAGAAATTTGTTTTCTTTGTTAAAAGATGATTTTGAAAAAAGGGAGAAAGAATTTAAAAGAGAAATAGAAAAGATAATAAAAGAAAGTGAAAAAAACTTAGAAACAAAAAAAGAAAAAATAAAAAACATTGAACCTCAAAAAATTCAAAAAGCAAAAGAGTTAATTAAAAAAGAATTTCTTGAAAAAGTTTTATGATAAAAGCTCTCCAAAAAGTGGGAATTTTGTTTTTTAAAAAAGAAAAAGAAAAGATTTTTAAATGTTTGCGAAAAAACAAATGTTTTCATGTAATTGAGATAAGAAAAACAAAAGAATCTTTACCTCAACTCATTGAAATTCAAAAAAAAATTGCAGATGCAAAATATGTACTTGATTTTCTGGAATATTTCAGGAAAAAAAGAGAAAAAAAGAAAAGTTTAAAAGAAAAAATAAGAAAGATTTTAATTTTAGAAAAAATTCCGGTAAAGGAAGAAGAAATTAAAAA
The DNA here is from genome assembly GCA_964598115.1 of uncultured Candidatus Saccharibacteria bacterium. Taxonomy (GTDB): domain Bacteria; phylum Patescibacteriota; class Minisyncoccia; order Minisyncoccales; genus CAZRAI01. The sequence continues at coordinate 4,636 of CAZRAI010000039.1, forward strand.
AAAGATAGAAAAATTAAACTTGGATCAAATTGTAAAAGAATGTGAAGAAATTGAAGCTCAATTTATCGAACTTGAAAAAAAAGAAAAGGAGCTCGAGGAGAAAAAATTAGTTTATGAAGAATGGGAAGATTTACCTTATGTTTTATCAAAAATAAAAGAGACAAAAAATTTAGGAGTTTTTTGTGGAAAAGTAAAAAATTTAGATTTATTTGAAAAAGAACTCAAAAAAGAAACTTCACTTTATGAGATAAAAACCTTGTCCTCACTCAGGAAGGAAAAAGAAAGAAAAATTTGTCTTTTTTATTATCTTCCAGAAAAAGAAAAAATAGAAA
>CAZRAI010000040.1:0-4768 GCA_964598115.1 uncultured Candidatus Saccharibacteria bacterium
AAAAAAAGCACTTAAAAGAAAAATTAAAACTAAAATCTTTCCCCAATTTTTCATGTTTAACTTTTCTTTTTTATTAATTTTAACACCTCTTTTTTTACTTTTAAAAGTTTTTCACTCACTTTAACAGGAAAAGAAGAAGGGTTTTTTATTTTTTGATATTTTTCAGGAAGTTTTTTTAAGTTTTGAGAAACTTTTTTTCTGATCTTTTCCAAAGAAGGAGGTTTGTAAAGAAGTTTTCCTTTTTTGAAAATTTGAACAAGCATTTTTTTACCCGAGAGTTTCTCTTTTTTTAGCCCAATTACATCTTTCACAAATTTCCCATCTTTTTCATATCTAAAAACCTGTTTCGCTCCGGGCAAAGTTTCTTTTTCTTTTTCTGCAATTTTCATTTTTGGCTGAAAAATACCGTTTTCCTTTATTGCTACAAGTTTGTAGCACGAGTCCAAAGCAGGAGCGCCATCTGAAACCGCAAGACTTGTTCCTACACCAAAAGCATCCACTTTGGCTCCTTTTTTTAAAATCTCATCAATTTTATATTCATCCAAACCACTGCTTAAAAAAATTTTTGTTTTTTTAAAACCATTTTTGTCCAAAATCTCTCTTACTTTTTTGCTCAAAAAAACAGGGTCTCCTGAGTCCAACCTCACTCCTTTGAGTTCTTTTTTCCCAATAACTTCTCTTGTCGCCTCAATGGCATTTTTTGTTCCTTTTAAAGTATCATAAGTATCCACCAAAAGAACGGTGTCCTTTCCCCAAATTTTAAGCCAGGTTTTAAAAGCAGATTTTTCATCTGGAAAAACTTGAACAAAAGAATGAGCCATCGTTCCAAAAATAGGAAGATGATAAATCTTTCCTGCGAGAACATTTGAAGTTCCAACTGCACTCCCAATATAACTGGCTCTTGCCACCTTTAAACTAGCATCAATCCCTTGGGCTCTCCTTGCACCAAAATCAACCATCGGTCTTCCTTGTGCCGATTTTACAATTCGGGAAGCCTTGGTCGCAATTAAAGTTTGAAAATTAATTGTGTTTAAAAAAAATGTTTCAAAAATTTGACCTTCAATCAAAGGGGCTTTTATTTGCAGTATCGGCTCATTTGGAAAAACAAACTCTCCTTCTTCAATTGCCCAAAGATCCCCACTAAATCTTAAGCTTTTTAAATAATCCAGAAATTTCTGATCAAATCCTTTTTTTCTTAAATAATCTAAATCCTCTTTTTGAAAATGAAAATTTAAAAGATACTCACAAATATCTTCAAGTCCAGCAGAGATTAAATAACCCCAATTTTGAGGAAGTTTTCTGACAAAAAGTTCAAAAAAAACAATCGGGTTTCTTTTTCTAAAATAAGATTGCGCCATTGTCAGTTCATAAAAATCTAAAAAAAGAGCAAGATTTCTTTTAAACATATTTTGCCCCAAAGCACATTTTCATTAGATCCAAAGCAAACTGGTGAGATTTTTCATCAAGATAACCCAAACAATCTTTTTTTAAAAAAATCTCATAACCAAGTTTAAACGCATCAAAGACAGAAAAGAGAACACAAATATTAGTTACACATCCACAAAAAATCAGTTTTTTGATTTTCAGTTTTTTTAAAATTTGATCTAAACTTGTTTCAAAAAAACAAGAATAGGTTCTCTTTTTGATCACAATATCTTCTTTTTGAGGAGAAAGTTCTTTGACAATTTTAGCACCCCAACTTTCTTCAAGGCAGTGTTTGGACCAAATTTTAAACTCTTTATCATTTTTTTTGTGCCAATCTTGAGTAAAAATTATTTTTATTTTTCTTTGCCTCGCTTTTTCGATTTCTTTTTTTATTTTAGGAATAATCTCTTGATTTTTTGACAAAAACAAACTTCCTTTTGGATGACAAAAATCATTTTGCATATCAATAACCAATAAAGCCTTTTTTGTCATAAATTATATTATAATAAAATTGTGAGGAGGTGAGAAAAAAATGGGAAGAAGGAAAAATCAAAGAAATTTTATTTCCTTAACAAAAGAAGGTGAAAAATTGATTGTATATAAAAAATACGAGGAAGCAGAAAAAATTCTTAAAGGAAGTTTAGAAATACCTGGGCTTTCTAATTTTCAGAAATTAGTTATTTATTTAGATTTAGGAGTTGTATTTCTAAACCGAGGGATTAGAAGCGGAGACTCAAAAGAGATTCAAAAAGGAAAAGAATATTTTGAGGAGTGTTTTTATATTTTGAGAAAAAAGGGTTTTAAAAGAATTCTTCTTAATCCAAGATTAAAAAACTGGAAAGAACTTGCAAGTAAACTTTTTTTCAACATCGGCGAATCTCTTTTCTTTTTTGAGAATTACAAAGAGGCAAAAGAAAATTTCTCAAAAGCCCTTAGATTTGATCCAAAAAATCTCAAGGCAAGACTAAGAGAAGCAGAATGCCTTTTTCAAATGGAAGAACTCGAAAAAGGGGAAGAGATTCTAAACGATTTCCTTAAAAAACCTCTGGGGCTTAGTTTAAAAATAGAAGCCTTACTCTCTTTGGGAGAAATTAAGTTTTACCAAAATGATTTTAAAAGGGCAGAGGAAATCTTTGATAAACTTCAAGAGATAATTGAAAGAGATGAAAAGTTAAAAGAGTTTTTACCAAAAGTTTTGATTTATAAAAGTGGAATTTATCATCTTAAAGGAGAAAATAATCTTGCTTTAAAGTTTGCTTCTCGAGCATTAGAGGAAAAATTAAAAGAGCTAAATCTCAAAGAAGAAGACTTAGAAAGAATAACTCAAAAAAACTTGCCTCAAAAATTTATAAAAGTTATCTCAATATATCTTTGGATTAAAGGAGAAATATTAAATGCTTTGGGTAAAACAAAAGAGGCTTTGGAATGTTTTTGTTTTGTTCAAAAGTTTGGCCCTTTTAATAAAGAACAAATAGAAAAATATATTTTGGAAATAAAAAGGAAAGGAATTAAAAAGTTGCCTCCAAGAAATCTTTTAAGTTTATCTTCCCGTAACTACCTTGCTTTACCTTCGAGATCAATCGCAGGAGTAATATTTGAACTAAAAAAAGAAAAGGAGTTCCAAAAAGTTTCTCAAATTTTAGAGAAAGTTTTTTCAACTAAAAGTTTGTTCGTAGAAGTGGTGGAAAAAATTATAAAAAAAATAGAATTATTAAATGATGATGAACTCAATGACTTTAAAGAAGGTTTAATTTTTCAAATTCTAAGAATGAGTGATGGAAAAGAAGAAAAAAAGAATATTTTTTCTTTATCTTCTGAGGAAATCTGGACATATTTTAAAGAAATTCAAAAAAGAGTTTCTTTTTAACTTTTTTATTTTTTTTTATACCTCTGGCCAAGCGTGCCTCTTTTTTAAATCTTCTTCTGTTTTTTTATTAAAAGCAGCGATAACACCAATTACACTATCTAAGACAATCATTGTAAAAAGTTCAAAAGCAGTTCCTAAGGGTATTACTGGAAGTCCCTTTAGTCTTCTTTCTTCATAACTTTCTGGTAAAACTTCGGTTCTTCCTGGAATGTAAACTACCATATCTGAATTTTTACCCAAAGTTGACTCTGGATAGGATGTAATTGCAATTACTTTTGCTCCGATTTGCCGAACAAGCTCCGCCTCTTTTGTTTTGTGTTCTCCTCCACCAGAAATAACAATAAACAAATCTCCTTCTCTCACTGGAGGAGCAGTTGGTTCTCCTGGAACTCTCACATTATAACCAAGATGCCTCAATCTCATTGCAAATGATTCTGCAACTTTCCCTGAGCGTCCAACTCCAGTAACAAAAATTCTTCCTTGAAATTCTAAAATTTCTTTAACAAACGCTCCAAGTTGTTTTTTGTCCAATTTTTGACTTAACATCCACTGTAAAGTTCGCTCCATCTCAATTTCTACTTCTTCTTCAATTATTTCTAACTCCATTTTTTCACCTCCCTTTTTAATATTAAAAAATTTTTTAAATTTTAAAATATTGACAATTTGGATAAAAGTATATATAATTAAAAAGGAGGTGAGAAAATGAAAAAAGCGATAGGAATAGTTTTATTTTTGGTCTTTGTGGGAATTTTTTCCCTAAGTAGTGCCCACCCAATTCAAGCAAGCATTAACGAAAATAGAACAGACGTATTTCTGAAAATTGTAAATTTAGATCCAGAAAAAACTATTAACGGATATGTGGTTTTGGATTTAGGTGAATCCAGTAAAATCCGAAATTTCAGTGTTGCTCCAAAAACAGCAAAAGTAGTCGCATCAATCAAAAAACCAGAAAGAAAAGAAATAGCGATTGCTCAAATTTTTTTAGATGAAAATCAAGGCCAAATAGTGTTAACCAGGCCAATAACTTTTTCAGAAAAGAAAAAGACTTTACCGGTTTTCATTTCATCGCAAAATTATAACTTGATGATAATTGCAGTGATAGTAGGAATAGTAGTGATAGGAGTAATAGCGTTGATAGGAGTATTCATACTAATCAAGATAAGAAATCAGCCACCCGGACAGTGGTAAACTTTTTTCTTTTCTTTTTTTTCTTTAGCGCTGGAGTTCCAAAAGTCTTAATCTCAATGTTTTTTTCAATTCTTTTTTAGCAAGTTTTTTATCTCCTTTTATTTTAGCGGTCCAAAAAAGCAATAAGTGAGATTTATAAAAGCGTGGTTCAATTTCAACAGCTTTTTTGGCAAATTTCATTGCCTCATTATATTTTCTTTCACGAATTTTTATATTAGTCAAAATTTCATAAGTCTTTTGATTTTTAGAGTTAATCTTGAGTGCTTTTTTTAAAATTTCTTCTCCAAG
>CAZRAI010000041.1:0-4707 GCA_964598115.1 uncultured Candidatus Saccharibacteria bacterium
AGAACTTCTTTCAAAAAAAGAACCAAAAATAAAAAAAATTAATTTTGAAATAAAATTCTCTAAAAAGAAAGGAAAGTTTTATTTAAATTTGGTTTTTTCAGAAAAAGAGTCTTTTTTAAAAATTTTAGAAAAACTCAAAAAATTTATCCCAAAAAGTGTAAAAGAACACCTAAAATCGCAAATACAGAAGAAAGAATCCAAAACCTCATCGTGATTTTATATGAGGGCCAACCTTTGGCTTCAAAATGATGATGCAAAGGAGCGATTGAAAAAAGCTTTTTTTTGAAAAATTTTTTCCAAAGAAGCTGCAAAATTACTGAGAGAACCTCAATTACCATTACACCTGCAATAATTGGCAAGACCGCAAGAGAATCATTCAAAAAAGAAATCACTGCGATACAAACACACAAAGGTAAAGAGCCTGTTTCTCCCATATAAAATCTTGCTGGAGGAATGTTGAACCATAAAAAAGTCAAAAGAGAACCTAAAATCGCAAAACAAAATGCTGAAAGATCAATTTGATTTTGAAAAAGAGAAATTACTCCCAAAGAAAAATAAATTGTTCCAAAAACCCCTCCCGCTAATCCATCAAGCCCATCAATTACTCCTCCTGCCCAGCAAGCAAGGGTGGTGATAATGAAAAGCAAAAGAAATACTCCTAAAGGAAGCCCAATTTCATCCATACCCGGAATTTTAATCTCTGTTTTTTCAAGTTTTATTCCGAACCATAATCCTCCTATCAGTCCGATTAAAAAGACGACAAGAAATCTTTGCCAAAAACTCAATCCTCCAGCAATATAGGTTCCTTTATTTTTGACTTGCAACCAATCATCAACGAATCCCAAAATACCGGCGACAGTGAGAGCAAAAAAACAAAGCCAAGTTTGATTTCGAGAAAAAAAATTAAGTTTTTGTAAAAATGAATTTTCAGGAAAAATTTTGCTTAATCCTAAAAAAAGAGCTCCTAAGACTAAAGGAGAAATAATAATCAAAACTCCTCCAAAGCGCGGAACAGAAGTTTCTCTTTTTTGAGATAAAACTTTGTAAATTTTAGCCTCTTTTCCATCAATTGTTTTTTCTCTGACACTTTTTCTCCAAAGTTTTTTTTGATACAAAATTTTGGTCAAAAAAGGAGTTAAAAAAAGAGAAATTAAAAATGAAAGAGAACTGATGGTCAAAATTTTGATGATGTTTAAAAGGAAACCGTCCATAATTTATTTCCACAAAAATTCGTTTTTAATATAAGAATGAAACTTTTTCATTTTTTGAATTCTATCATCAACTCCAATTAAAACTAAAATCACATATCCCTTTGTTTTACCAAAACTTTTTAAAGCGAGAATCATTGACTCGCCTACTTCAGGTAAATATCCGGTTTTGCCTCCCAAGACATTTTCAAGATCAAGGAGTTTGTTTGTGTTGTGAGCATAATGCAAAATTTTTCTTTTTGGTCCTTCTCCGATGATAACCTCTTCTTTTTTTCTTAAAATTTCCCAAAGTTTTTTGTATTTTACCAAAGAAAAATAGGTCATTTTAGCAAGATCATAAGCAGAGGATGAATGTTCCTTTTGGTAAAGACCATGAGGATTTAAAAAATTGGTATTTTGAAGGCGGATTTCTTTTTCTTTCTTTTTAACCCATTCTTTAAATTTATCTTTTCCTGCCACTTCCTCAAGTGCAGTTGCAGCATCATTTGATGATACAAGAAGCATTAACTTTAAAAGATCTTCTATTTTCATTTTCTCGCCCGGTCTTAATTTTCCTGCTTCTCCTTCTGTCCAGAGAGCCTGATAAGAAATTTCAACTTTTTGAGAAAGGTCATAATGATCTAAAACAATCATTGCAGTCATCAGTTTTGTTAAAGAAGCAGGAGGAAGTTTTTGATGAGGATTTTTTTGATAAAGAATTTTTTCTTTTCCTTCGGAAGAAAAAAAGATAGCCACTCCTGCCTTTTCTCCAAAAGAAATAGAATTTTTATTTTTCTTTTTGGGTAAAAGCAAAGTAAATGAGCGAGGAAAAATTTGCTGTCCTTCCCCCTCTTTTTTTAAAAAAAATATCGGAAAGATTAAAAAAGAAAGCAAAAAGAAAAAAAAGAATAAAATAAAAATAAGGATTTTAATTTTTCTCATAGTAGTTTAAAGCGTCAAGTCCAGGTAGTCTTTCGCCTGCAAGGAAAGAAAGCATTGCTCCACCCCCTGTGGATAAAAAATCAAACCTGTCTTCAAGTTGATATTTTTTTATTGCCAAAAGAGTCTCCCCTCCACCCGCGATTTTAAAAGCTTTAGTTTCTGAAATCGCTTTTGCAATTTCTTTTGTTCCTTTTTCAAACTCTTTTTTTTCAAACATTCCCAGAGGACCGTTCCACAAAATCATTTTTGCTTTTTTAATAATTTCTTTGTATTTTAAAATGGTTTTTTTGCCGATATCAAAGGGTTTTCCATTTTCTGTTTTCCAGTCAAGAGGAAAAAAAATATTTGCCGAGACAAATGGCATTTTGACAGGAATTCTCCCTCCCAAAAGGACATAATCAGAAATAGCAACAAGTTCTTTTATGGCTTCAATTTTGGTTTCAATTTTTACTCCTCCAAAAATAGAAACAAGAGGTCTTTTTGGATTTTTTAAAAGATTCTCTAAGATTTTTATTTCTTTTTTAAGTAAAAGTCCTCCGAACGATGGCAAAAGTTGAGGTAAAAGATAAACTGAGGCATGTTTTCGATGGCAAACACTAAAAGCATCTTGAACAAATATATCACCAAGACGTGAAAGTTTTTTAGCAAAACTCATTTTACAATCTTTTTCTTCTTTATGAAATCTTACATTCTCAAGCAGAAGAATTTCTCCAGAGAGCATTTTATAAGTTTCTTTTTCAATATTTTTCCCAACGCAATCTGGTGCTTTAATAATAGATAAATCAAGATATTCCATTAATTTCTCTTGAATCTTGTCCATTTTTAATTTCTCATTTTTTTTCCCTTCAGGTCTTCCAAGATGAGAAAGCAAAATTACTTTTGCCTCTTTTTTTATTAAATCCTCAATTGTGGGAGTGATTTTTTTAATCCTGGTATCATCAAGAATTTCACCTTTCTCATCTAAAGGACAGTTAAAATCACACCTTACAAGAACTCTTTTTTGAGAAAAAGATTTTACTTCATCTATAAATTTCATAATATTTTTTTAACTTTAAAAGTTTTAGCATCAAGGATAAATTTATCTCCCTCTTTGAGTGATCCTTTAATAATTTCTTTTGCAATTGCATCCTCAACTACTTTCTGAATTGTTCTTCTCATGGCTCGGGCTCCAAATTCTGGATTATATCCAATTTCGGCTAATTTTTCACAGAGTTCTTGAGTAATAAAAAACTCAATATTTTTTTCAAGAAGTCTTTTTTTAAGTGAATTTAACATCAAATGAGCCACTTTTATTAAATGATGTTTTTCTAAGGGTTTATAAAGTAATATTTCATCAAAACGATTTAAAAGTTCAGGTTTGAAAATTCTTTTTTTAATCAGGTAATCAATGAGCTCTCTTTTAAATGTTAAGAAGTCTCTTTTTTGCAGGACCGCTTCTCTGATAAGTTCTGCTCCTGCATTTGAGGTTGCAATAATAATTGTATTTTTGAAGTCAACTTTTCTTCCATAAAAGTCAGTAAAATACCCTTCATCAAAAACAGATAAAAAAAGATTCAAAAGATCTCGATGAGCTTTCTCAAACTCATCCAAAAGCACCAAAGAAAATGGATTTTCTCTTACTTTTTGAGAAAAGTCTCCAGGACCGTTTTCATCACCGATAATTCTTCTAATGGATGAAATTTCTTGATATTCTGACATATCAAGTCTTATCATTCTTTTTTCAGAACCGAAATAAAACTGAGCTAAGGTTTTTGCGGTTTCTGTTTTTCCAACTCCAGTTGGTCCTAAAAACAAAAATACTCCCAAGGGCCTCTCTTTTTTCCCAATTTCAGCCCGGGCACGCCTTAGGGCTGAAGAAAGTTCTTTTATGGCTTCTTCTTGATCAACAATTCTTTGATGCAAAATTTTCTCTAAATTTAAAAGGACTTCTTTTTCTTTTTCTTTTATTTCTCCTACAGGAATTTCTGTTTTTTCAGAAAAGAAAGCATCAACTTCTTCTCTTAAAACTATCCCAGGAGCTTTTTTGGAATGAGAAAGTTCATAAATAGTGATTTCATCCAAAAGCCTAATCGCTTTTAAAGGAAAGGGCATTGTTCCAATGTATTTTTTGCAAAGATAAATAATTTCTTTGAGAGCAGGATAAGTGAAAAAAACATTTGCTCTTTTTTCTCTTTTTTTAGTTTCTATTTCTAATACTTTCAAAGTTTCTTTTTCTCCAAGTTCTTTTACATCTACTTTTGTGAAATAAGAAAGAATTTCAGGGCTTCGATCAAGCGTTTTTCTGAAACCCTCAGGAGTAGTAGTAGCAATAATTCTGAACTGGGGCAGGTGAAGATATTGGGAAAGAATGGCAGAAATATCAATTTTTCCAACCTCTTTTACCCCAAATTCAAATCCAATGAAATTGTGAATTTGTCTTAAAACTAAAATTACATTTCCCGCAAAAATAGATTCTTCAAAAATTCGTTTCAAAAAGGCTTCTACATTTCCTTTAGCATAGCCAATTAGCCCTGGCATATCAATTTCAATTACTCTTTTGAAATTTAAATTTGAAAAAGTTTTTCCTTGATTGACTTTT
>CAZRAI010000042.1:0-2347 GCA_964598115.1 uncultured Candidatus Saccharibacteria bacterium
AAATATCAAGTTTGTAAAATTTAGCTTTTTTGTTTAAATTTTCCTTTTTTCCAGTAGATAAATTGTCTATCACCAAAACTTTATTTTTTCTTTGAATGAGAGCATCTACAAGATTTGATCCAATAAACCCTGCACCGCCTGTAACTAAAATTTTCATAATTAATTTTTTATTTAAAAAGAAAAATCCTTCTTAAAGAAAAATTAAAAAAGAAAACTAAAAAAATTGTTATTATTTTAGCAAGAAGATAAAAAATTTTAAATTTTTCAACGAAAATAAACATTAAAATTTGGGTTAAAAAAAGAGTTAAAATTGAAATCAAAAAAAATCCTGAAATTTCAATTTTTTTTGAGGAGATTCTCCTCTCATCAAAAACAAAGGAGATATTTAAAAAATAATTTAAAAAAGTTGCCGAAATGAAACTTAAAGCACTTGAGATTAAATAATAAACTCCAAGAATTGATGTCAAAAACCACAGAAGAAAAAGATCAAAAAGACTTGATGTTCCTCCAGAAAAAACTGATTTCAAAAACTGAGAAAAAATTTTTTCCACAAATTTATTTATTTCTAAATACTTTTAAATTTTAAACCTTAACAAAAGCGCCTTTTTTGCCATCTCAAAAGCATCTTTTAAAATTTTCACTCGAGTTCCTTCTTTTTCTTCCCACAAAACAGGCATTTCTTTAATTTTGAAACCTTTTTTCCAAGATTTGATAATAAATTCGGTATCCCAGAACCAAAAATCATCTTCAATTTCTTTTATCAAAGGTAAAACATTTTTTTTAAATCCTTTGAATCCACACTGATAATCAAAAAATGGACTTCTAAAAAGGAATCTTATTAAAAAACTATAACTTCTAGCAAAGATTTCTCTTAAAAAAGTTCTTTTTCTTTGAGCCCCTTTTTTGTAGCGTGAGCCAAAAACAATATCATAGCCTTTTTCTAAAAAACTTACTCCTTTTGAAAAAAAAGAAAGATCAGTTGCCAAATCAACATCCATATAAAAATAAATATCTGCCTTTTTTGAAAAAAATGCTTTTTTAAGTTGGTAACCTCTCCCTCCTCTTTTAAAGTTTTCAAAAAAAATATTCTTAAAAACTTTTTGATAATCTTTTACAATTTTCTCAGTTTTATCTTTTGAGTTTCCATCTGCAATCAGTATTTCACAAAGATTAAAAAAATTATTTTTTTTTAGATAATCTTCAATTTTTAAAATGCAATTTTTTATTCTCTTTTCCTCGTTTAAGGTGGGTACAACAATTAAAATTTTTTTCACATTATCTTGTAGAGAATAGAGAATATCCGACGTATTGCATTTAATTTTCTATTTGTATTTTTAGTTTGCATAAACTTTCTTGCCATTTATCAGGCGTGCCACACTCAAGCCATTCTGCAGAAACTTCTTTTCCATAAATTTTATTTTCTTTTTTTATCATTAAATTTAGGGCAGATGCTAAAATAAGTTCATTTTTTCGCAAAGGTGCAGACTCTAAAAACTGAAAAATTTTTGACGGTAAAATGTATTTTCCAACAATCGCAAAATTTGAAGGGGCTTTTGAAATCTCAGGTTTTTCTATAATTTTTTTAATTAAAAAAAATTTATTTTTGATTTTTTCTACTTCAGGACAACCGTAAGAAGAAATTTTCTCCTTTTTTACTTTTTTTAAACACAAAAGAGGAGATTTTTTCTCTTTTTTGAAAAAATCAACCATTTCTTTTGCCATTGAAACTTTGCCAAAAGAAATGTCATCTCCAAAAAAAACAAAAAAATTCTCTCCTTTTTTAATAAACCTTTTTGCTTTTAAAATAGCATCACCATCACCACGGGGTTCTTTTTGAAAACAAACTTTAAAAATAACATCTTTTAAAAAAAGTTTAGCAAACTTTTTGAAAATTTCTTTTTTCTCTTTTGATAAAACAAAAATAAACTTTTCAATCCCAGCCGATTTGCCTTCCTCAACTATCCATTGTAAAAGAGGCTTTCTGCCAAAAGGAAAAAGTTCTTTGGGCAAAATCTTAGAAAGGGGAAAAAATCTTTTCCCTAAACCGCCAAGTAAAATCACTCCTTTTTTAATCTTCATTTTTTCATAAAAGAAGCTCTTTAAGTCTCTTTACTTTATCAGTTTTTTCCCAAGAAAATTCTTTTTCTTGTCTTCCAAAATGTCCATAACAGGCGGTTTTTTTATAAATCGGGCGTAAAAGATCAAGATTTTTGATTATCATTCCTGGGGCTAAATTAAAAACTTTTGGAATAGCTTTTGCAATTTTTTCATCAGGAACTTTTCCTGTTCCATAAGTATTAACATACAAAGAAAGAGGTTTTGTTCCACCAATGACATAGGCAATTTG
>CAZRAI010000042.1:2447-4633 GCA_964598115.1 uncultured Candidatus Saccharibacteria bacterium
GGCATTAAAACTTCTGTTTCATCGCAAGCATATCCTGTCATCATTCCTTGATCTCCTGCTCCTTGAGCTTTAGTAGCAGTTTTTCTTACTCCTCTTCTAATATCGGGTGATTGTTCATGGATACAATTAAAAACTGCGAGTGTGTGGTAATCAAAACCATATTCAGGTTTATCATAACCAATCTCTTTTATTGTCTCCCTTACAAGTGATGAGACATCAACCCAGGCAGTAGTAGTAATCTCTCCCCCAACAATTACATAACCCATCCCTACTGCTACTTCACAGGCTACTCTTCCATATTTATCTTTTTTTAAAACTTCGTCTAAAACTGCATCTGAGATAATATCGGAAATTTTGTCTGGATGTCCTTCAAGAACTGATTCTGATGTAAAGAGAAAATTTTTCATAAAGATTTTATTTTATTATTTTTTCCTTAAAAAGCAAATCTCAGGGAGGTTCATTTTTTCTCTTATTTTTTGAGTTTTTTTTATAAATTTTTTGGTTAGATGATCTCGATAGCCTGAAACAGGTTTAATTGAGGGAAAAATTTTTTGAAAAAACTGATTTTGTTTTTTAATAAAAATTTCTCTTGTATATTTACCAAAAATTGAACTCAAAGCCACAGGAAAATGAGTCCGATCTCCTTTTTTGATAAAATTTTTCCCCACTCTATCACAAAGAAAAAGAACTTGAGAAAACTTTTTTAAAAATTTTTTTTCGAGATTTTTTATAAAAAAAAGTTCAAGTTGAATTTTGCTTTGATTTTGAGTTTTCTGATTGAACTCTAAAGGGCAGATAATAAAAGATTTGATCTCCAAAAGTTTAATTTTCATTTTTTCCATTTTTCTTTGAAGAATTTCTGCCTCTTTTTTTATTTTCTTAATTTCTTTTTTTTCTATCTCTTGAGGCAAAAAAACTTCCTCTTTTTGGCAAATTTTTTTCATCTCAGGGTGGCATTTTTTACAAAAAGTTTTTCTTCTCTTAATTTCTATTTTTTTTATTAACTCAGAAGCTTTTTGAGGAAATTTTTGATGCAAAAGATAATAAAACAAAAAAACAATCTCCTCCCCTTTTTTTATTTTTCCAAATCTCATAATTTTTTTTGAATCAGATACCTTATTTGAAATCTGCCAGAAAAGTTTTTTGTGATAAGTAGGTGCAGAAAAGACAGTGAATGTTATCACCAAGGGACCCAAAATTGAACCAAGTCCGTTTTCATCAACTCCGATAATTTTCATAATTTTTAAGCACTTCTTTTACAAGTCTATCTACTCTTTTTTGATTTTCCCTTTTTTGAAAAGTAAACTCAACCTTCCCAAAATCTATTTTAAGATTCCAAAGTTCCAAAAAAAGAGGTTGAAGTTCTTTTTTTAAAATTTTCCATTTCCCTGTCATTTGATTACACAGAAGTTGTGAATCAGTAAAGACTTTAACAAAAAAAGATTTTATTTTCTTTTTTCCAAAAATCTCTTTGATTTTTTCTAACCCAAAAATCACTGCCTGATATTCTGCTTGATTGTTTGTAGCATTACCAATAAATTTTTTGTACTCTTTTTCTTTCCATTCATTTCCTTTTTTGTATTTAATTAAAACCCCTATCCCTGCGGGTCCAGGATTTTTAAAACTTCCTCCATCGCAAAAAAGAAAAATTTCTTGCATAATTTATTTTTTCTCAAAAAATCTTTGTAAATAAAGTAAAACAATTCCGCGAAAGTTTCCCCAAAGTTTTTTTGCAGATTTTTCAAAATCTTTTTTTATACCATAACACTCGCCCATAATTTTTTCAGTCAAGCAATCAACATAAAATCTTCTCCAATCTCTTTTTTGAAAAACTAAAAAAAGTTCCAAAGAATACTTTCCAATTCCTGGTAAAGATAAAAGCTCGTCTTCTTTCATATCCTTTTTGAACTTTTCCTTCAAAGATAAAAGATATTTAAGTTTGTAGCCGAGTTTCAAGGGTGAAAGAATTTTCTTTTTAAATTTTTCTTTTATGAAAAAAGTTTTTTGATAAATTTTTTCCATTTGGAGTCTATAGTTTTTATAAGAGTTCCTTTGAGAAACAACCGCTCCTACTATGGCTTCAAAATCAGAAAAACCTGAAATAATTCTTGTGTTTTTGATCCAAGAAAGTATTTTTTTTAAAAATTTATCTTTTTGGCAAAGTTTATAAAACCTTGTCATATCTT
>CAZRAI010000043.1:0-4602 GCA_964598115.1 uncultured Candidatus Saccharibacteria bacterium
AAAAAAAAAAAAAAAAAAAAAAAAAAATTAAAAGTAGCAAGGCGCAATTAAAGCATCAGTTGCTCCATGGATTCTTATTGAATTCCTCAAAGTCATAATTATCCCAAAAAGAGAATATCTTTTTCCATTCCAAACAAAAAAAGCTGAAACTTTTGATTTTCCTTTAAAGTTGAACATTTCACCCTGAGGATTAATGGCCTCAACTTCGATTTCTTGGGGAGGAATATACTTTTGAAGAATAAAACCTTGACTTGAAAGAATCTCTTGCCATTTTTTATTAGTAAGTTGATCTCCTCGGAAAATTCGCTCTCCTGAACGCTGATTAGCAGTAGGTTTCACAATCCATTCTTTTCTTTGATCTTTTTTCATTTTAACTATTTCTTCATCGGTAATAGGGGTAAGGAAACTCAAGGGAATCATTTCTTTTAGAATTTCTGAAGATAAAAGGAAAATTTTTGAACCAAGATATATTCCCGGGGAATGGATCCAATTTAAGAAAATTTCTGAAAGTCCAATAATGCCATCAACCGCTCCTAAAGAAGTAGTTGCTCTGTAAAAAATTCCTTTTTCTTTTTTACTTATTTCTCTGAGTTCTTTTTCAGTAAAATCATTTGCAAAAATCCATTCTTTACCATTCTCATTGACTTTTTTTACCATCTCTCGAAAATCTGGGAAATAGAAACTTTGAGATTGAGGTACCCCAACAGCCACTCTTGAAGGAAGATTCTCAAAAAATTCTTGATTTTGAGTAATTCCGTAAATTTGATTCATATTTAAAATTAGTGATATTCCCTCAGGATCTACTCCTATTTCTGCTAACCAAAGTTTTTCACCGTCAAAAATCCCGTCAAAATGCACAAAAAGCGGAAAGTCATATTTTACTGAATCTCCAACTCTTTTTATAAAATTTTGAAATTTCACTGAAATCTCTGAAGGTAAGGTCTTCTGAAATACTTCTTTTCCCATTTTCTCATATTTTTTCTGAGCTTCTTTGAAAAAATCAGAAAGTTTTTTTTCTACGTTTTTAACCTCATTTAAATAAGGCAATTCAAATGTTGGTCCTAATATAAAAGAAGGCCAAACTTCTGTTTCAAAAGGCTTTGGAGCTTTTTTTATCTCTCCTAAAATCTCTCTTAAATTCATTTTTTTTCACCTCCTGATCTAAGTCCTGATAAAAAATCAGCCCTTGGATCAGGAGGGAAAAAGAAAAAAGAAAAAAAATTAAAACACTGCACTCAAAGAAGCATTTTTTGCGCCCTGAATTACCCAATGTTCTCTAAACATCATTAAACATCCAATAAATTTCGCTTTTGAAAGATCTGTTGTAAGATAAAAAGGCAAAATCTTGGCTCTCTTTTTTTGATACGTTATTTGATTCTCTGAAATTTCAAAAAAAGGCAAATCAAACTTTTTTGCTCTTTCATATTTTTGAATAACCACCATTGGTTCTGAAAATTTACTTGCTTTTTCTAAAATTTTACTGAATTTATTTTGAGTAATTCTATCTCCTCGAATTAATCCTCTTCCGCCCCAAGCTCTTAGCGTTCCACCTGCTTCTTTAATAATATACTCCTTTCTTTTTAAAAATGCCGCGGAGTTCCAATGGGGTATGGTCGTATAAGGAATCACTTCCCTTAAAAATTCAATTTCTCCTTTTTGCAAATATCTTTCAAAATATTCGTCAAATCTCTCATTATGAATTAATGCTAAACAAAGCTTGCTCTCAAAAATTGCTCCTGTAGGGACATTATAAAGGTTTCCTTCAAATTCCACATATTTTTTCAATTCTCTTTCTGAAAAAAGAGGATCTGCAGACATTCTTGCTTCATTGAAAGGTCTAAAGATGGATGTTGAATGATCAATTTTTTCAATTTTGGGAATAAAGTTTCCTATCTTTACCAAGTCCGTCAAAAATCCTTTTTCTTGAAGCTTTTCTACGATTATTTTCGTCTCTAAAATAGAATTTCCGTTATTTAAATCTAAAAAAACAAAACTATCCTCTTTGCTTTCTTTTGCAAACTTAGTTAAGGCTCCTTCTTTTTGGTAATAAAGATTTGTAAAAACTTCTTGTATTCCCAATCCTTCCACTGCGACTTCGATTTCTGCGACCGCTATTGGAAAATTCTTTTGGGCTTCAGGAATGACTATATCTGGTCTAAAAATCAAAGGTATTCTTTGATCTTTCTTTTCTGAAACTCGAGAAATAAGTTTTAACATCCAACTTTTTTTTCCTTGCTTGAATAAATTTCGAACTTCTTTCTTTTCTAAAAACACATCTCTTACTCCTTTATAAAACCCTGGAAGAACCTCTCCGAGTCTATATAAACTCTGCTTTATCTCTGGACTTAGCTCCACTGGGGGTCCAATTTGATTCCAGGGTAAAGATACTCCAAAAAGAGTTTTCATTTCTTCGACTATTTCCTGCCAGCCCATCTTAGGTTCCTTAATTTCTATTAATTCCGTTTTTCCTCACCTCCTAAAATAAAAAAAGCCCTCTTTTTTGAGAGGGCATGGTCTTTGAGTTAAAAAAAATTTATTTTCAACTCAAAAACCATACCCTCTTTCTCATAATGAGGGCGAGAATTTGCCAGAAAAAAATCTTATTTTGATTTCTTATTTTCATAATTTTTGTATTTAAACATTTTATCCATTAAAAGTAGTTTGTCAAGAGTTTAAATTTTGAAAAATTTTTTTAGAATAATAGTTTGCGGGTGTAGCTCAGTGGTAGAGCATCGGCCTTCCAAGCCGAAGACGGGGGTTCGATTCCCCTCGCCCGCTCAAATTATTTTTCAGCACTATAAATAATATCTTGTTGAGTCTGAAAGAGTCAAAAAATCAAAAAAAGATAAAGAAAAAACAGATAATAAACCATCAATAATATTTAAGAATTCTTTTTAAACCTTCTTCTAAGGCATCAGTTGAAACTGCAAGATTTAAACGAATATAAAACCTCTGACCAAAAATCTCCCCTGGTGCAACTGAAACTTTTTCTTTTTCAAGCAAAGTCTGAGCAAAAGAAAAAGCATTTTTGAAATTTAAAGGAATTCTCATAAAAATCGCGATCCCTCCTTCCGGAAAAACAAACTTTATTCTTTTTTTTCTTAAAAATTTTATTGCTAACTCTCTTCTTTTTTGAGCTTCTTTTTTGGTCTTCTCAAAATATTTTCCAATTTCTTGAGGTTTCTCAAAAAAATCTCTAATAACAAGTTGAGACAGAGAAGAAGGAGAAGTTGTTAAATTAGATTGGTAGTCTATCATTTTGGAAATCAAAGTTTCTTTTCCAAATCCCCAGCCAATTCTCCATCCACAAAGAGAGAAGGTTTTTGAGGCTGAAAACACACAAAATATATTTTTATGAAAGTATCTCAAAAAAGAAACATATTTTTTTTCATAATCATAGATTTCATAAACTTCATCTGAAATCAAAATAAAGTTCTTTTTTAAAGAAAGTTCAGAAAGAAATTTTACATCCTCATTTTTTAAAACCCTTCCTGTAGGATTGCAAGGAGTATTTACAACCAAAACTTTAGTAGAAGGTGAAATTTCTTTTTTAAGTTTTTCAACATCCAAATAAAATGAGTCTTTTTCTGATGTTTTTAAAATTTTTACTTTTCCTTGAGCAAATTTTATCATCTGAGGATAAGATGGCCAATAAGGAGAAATAATTATTGCCTCATCCCCTTTTTTTAAAATAAGTTGAAGCAAAATAAAAAGAATCTCTTTTCCTCCAGAGCCAACAAAAGTATTTTCTTTTTTTAAAGGGGCATTCCATTTTTTTGAGTAAAATTTTGCTAAATTTTCACGTAATTTAAAATCTCCTCCAGATGGCAAATAAGAAAAAGATTTTTTATAAAATTTCAAAATTCTTTTTCTTAAAGGTGGGGGTGGAAACTCAGGAGAAGTTAAAGTAAGGCCAATCACTTTTTCTCCTTTTTCTTTAAGTTCTTTTGCTCTTGAAAAAAAATAATTTAAGGATTTTTTCATAATGAGAGGTTTATTATCTATTTTTTAAAGTTTGTCAAGAAATTTATTTAAAATAAACTTTCCCAGATTTGTCATCTTTTACATATCTTAAGTCAATATACTTAAGTCTTTCTTTTTCTTTCAAAGAAAGAGTTTTTTCAAAAACTTCAAAAAAAACATCAATTTGCACCATTAAAGAAGTTTTTTTGTTTAAAAAAAGTTTTATTTTTCTTTTTCCTTGAAGTTCCATTTCCATTTCTAAAGGTTTTATAATAACTTTTTTTAAAAAAAATCCTTTTTGATCAAGCCTTTTTTGAGCTTCAAGAAGTTCTTTTAAAAACTCTTCATCGAAAATTTTTTTTCCTTTTTCAACTTCTTTTTTTTCTTTCAAAATAATCAAAAAAAGATTTTTATTTTCGCCTTTTTTAAAAACTACACCATCATCTCCTAAAATAAAAGTCTCTTTTCCTTTTTTTAAATTAGCAATTTCCTTTCTTTTTATTATCTTCAAAAAAACTTTATTTGGAAAAATTCTTTTTATTTCAAGTTTTTTAATTTCAGGATGTTTTTTTAAAATCTTTTCAATTTTTTTTGAAGAAAAAAAGAAAAAATTTTGATTTTCTTGAAAAACTTTTGCTA
>CAZRAI010000044.1:0-4453 GCA_964598115.1 uncultured Candidatus Saccharibacteria bacterium
GGTCAGCTCAGAAAAATTTAGAAAAAAGAATTGAAAGGCATTTTAGAAAAAATAAGAATAAATTTTGGCATATTGATTATTTACTCGCAAACAAAAATGTTAAAATCAAAGAGGTGTTTTATGAACCTGCAAAAAAAGAAAGAGAATGCGCGATAGCTCAGTTAATTTCAGAATATGCCAAACCGATTGAGAATTTTGGTTCTTCAGATTGTAAATGCAAAAGCCATCTTTTTAAAATTTAAAAGATGAGAGAAATAATAATTCTAATAATTTTAATAATATGAAAAAAATGAAAAGAGAATTTATATGGAACCATTAACTCAAATGTTAATATATCTTTTTATTGGTCTTTTTGCTGGTTTTATGAGTGGTATGTTTGGAATAGGTGGAGGTTCTATTAGAACACCTTTACTTTATCTTGCCGGTTTGCCCTTACTGAGCGCTTTTGGAATAAATCTATTGGTAATACCATTTTCCTCTCTTACTGGTGCTATAACTCACCGAAAGAATATAGACTGGAAGATTGCTCGATATGTAATAATTGGTGGAACAATAGGAACTTTAACAGGAGCATTTTTGACAGGATTTATACCAAATTTAGTTTTAGCGATTATCTTTGTTATTGTTTCTATTATGACGATATTTGGAATTTATTTTGATAAAATTTTTCCAAAAATTGCTCAAAAAATTAATCCAAATGCGAAGACTGTCATTTTAGGAACATTTTTTCTTAACTTTTTAACAATTCTACGTGGAGGTAGTGGAGGGAGTTTATTTTCTCCTTTTCTAAAAATGATGGGACTTAATATTCGAAAAGCGATTGCTACATCACTTTTTGCAACTGTTTTCACAGCAACTGCAGGAGCAATTGTATTTTGGTCTCGCGGTGATGTGCCATTTCTTCCTGCTGTGGTAGTAATTTTGGGTTCAATAATCGGAGCAAGAATAGGAGGTTTAGTATCTTTGAAGACAAAGCCATTGGGGTTGGAAATTGGACTTTCATTATTCATTGTGATTCTTGCCTTAATTGTGCTAGTTAAAGCAATATGCTAAGTTTAAAATTTGAATATTTGACACGATGATAGAATTCGTATAAATTTATACTGATGAAGGAATCGTTAGATCAAACAATAATCATTAAAAAATTAAAAGAAAAAGAAATTTCTCTTTTTACTTTTTCTGATTTTAAAAAACTTTTTCAGATAAAAAAAGAAAATATATCTTGATCTGGCAAAATTTTTACCTTCTAATTATCGAAAAATTATTTCTCAATTGAAAGAAAAATTGATTTCCATGTTTTAAGGCAAACTTATATTTTTTTATTTTTATAGCACCAAGGGCAAGAATGAATTTCATAAGAGGGGTCATAATTTTCTTTCCAAACTTTATCCATTAGAGGATGAACTTTTTTGGCATATTCATCAATTTTTGGAGCTAAATCATAAATAAAGTTTTGTGCTTGAGGGTGAGTGGGGTGAAGATTAAATTTTTTAACAAGTTGCCTGATAATTTTTGGGTGGTCAATTAAAGGGCAAGGAAGTAAGAGATTTTTATCATAGGGTTGAATTTCTCGATATTTTTTAAACAAAGGAGATGCCATTACTTCTTTTAATGATTTATTTTTGATGTTATCTTGAGCAAAATGGGTGAAAATACAAGGTTCAACATCTCCTTTATTATTAATGTGGATATAACTTTTACCAGCAATGCATCCTCCCACCAAAGGCGCATCTCCCCAAAAATCAACGACAATAATTGGTTTTTCGTTTCTTATTTCTAAATGTCTTTTCCATAATTTGTAGCGCTGCTCTGGAGTGGGCATTAAAGAAATGTCTTCTTTTTCGCCAAAAACTGGCATATAAAGAAAATACCATCCCCAAATACACCCTTTTTCAATCATTAAATCAATGAACTCGTCCGAGGTAACAACATCTGCGTTTTTACTGGTGAAAGTTACTGAAAATCCATGCGGAATGCCATATTTTTGACAAATTTCCATTGCTTTAATTGTTGTTTTGAAAGCTCCTTTTCCTCTTCTTTCATCTGTTTCTTTCTCAAATCCTTCAACTGAAAACTGGATGAAAATGTTTCCCAGTTCCTGAAGTTTTTTAGCTACATCTTCTGTTAACAATGAGGCGTTGGTAAAGAGTTGCGCCCAGGCGGTATCATTGTATTTTTTGAAAATTCTATAGATTCTATCAAAGATCAATAGAGGTTCTCCTCCCAAAAGTGTATAAAAATGAACTCCCATTTCTTCTCCTTCTTTTATAATTCTTTCAAAAAGGTTTTCTGGCATATCGTCTGCTTTGGTGTAGTTTTGAGCATAACACCCAACACAGCGATAATTACATCTCATTAAAGGAGAAATTAAAACCGTAGTTGGAGTGTAAGAACCTTCTTTCATTACTTTTTCTTTTATTTTTCTTTTTCTTATCAATCCCTCATAGACAAAATTTTTAATAAATTTTTCTTTGCAGTTTGGATGCCACTCTTTTAAGAATCTTTGAAAAACACCATAAGGTCCTTTTTTTTCTTTTAAATGTTCTTTTGCATTTTGAATTAAATCTTTTTTAATCTCATCTATTTCTTTTTCAGTTTTTCCTTTGACTAAAGTAAGGGGAGTGGGTAAAGCTTTATATAATTTACTTGCGATTAATAATTTTGTTGCTATTTTAGCTTCCCTTTCTGAAATTTCAGTTTTGTTTTTTATAAAATTGATTACTTTTTTTAAAAGAAATTTTTCAAGCATGTTTTTTTTGTTGATTTAATAAAAAAAAGACCTTTGAAATTTGCGAGGAGATTTCTTTAGGGTTAAGTTCTTTTTTTGAAAAGTTTTTAACTCTCATTACTATTCCATCAAGAGCACCTAAAAGATAATGAGAAAATTCTGGATTTTTTGAAATTTTTTTTAACTTTTTTTGGAAGAATTGATCAATTTGTTTTTTTATTTTTTCAAGGTTAGATTTTATTTGGTTATTTTTTGGGGGATTTAAATGTAAGAGGTGAAATAAATTTTTCTCTTTTATGCAAAACTCTAAATACCCTTCAATTGTTTTGGATAAAATTTCTTCTTTTGATTTAACCAAAGAAATTCTTCTTTCAATTTCTTTTTTTAACTTTTCAAATGCTTCCTTTAAAACCTCAAGATAAATTTCTTTTTTGCTTTTAAAATAATAATAAAGAGCAGGTTTTGTTATTCCTAATTTTTGAGCAATTTTCTCCATTGAAACATCTGAGAAAGAAAATTCAGAAAAAAGTTTTGATGCTGTTTTTAAAATTTCTTTCTTTTTGTTTTTCATATTTTTACTTACCGGTCAGTAAAATCAGTTTAAATAAAAAAAAATTATTGTCAAGATCTCTTTAGATTTTAAAAACTTGACAGAAAAAAAATTTGGATTATTATTCATAAATAAATTAAGGAAAGGTCAGGGAATTTTTAAAAATTTTTAAAAATATGCCTTTTGGTTTTGGTGGTGGCCCTTGGTGGGCTGGAGGAAATAGAAGGAGACTTCGTTTGGGATGGGGAAGATGTTTTTGGTTTCCTTGGCTTCCTAGAGGATGGTGGGCTTCTCCAGAATATTTTGAGGAGCTTTCTCCTAAAGAAGAAAAAGAAATTTTAAAAGGAGATTTGGAAGTTTTAAGAGAAGAAATGAGAGCGATTGAAGAAAGGTTAAAAGAGCTTGAGAAAAAAAAGTAATTTTTCTTTTTTTATGAAAATTTGCCTTCCTGTAATTAAACCTGAAATTAGTTCACAAATTTCTTCAGTTTTTGGAAGAACACCTTATTTTTTGATTTTTGATTTAAAAAAAGAAAAATTCAAAATTATAAAAAATGAGAATTCAATAGAAAGAGGAGCAGGAATTAGAAGTGCAGAGAGAATAGTGAATGAAGGAGCAAAAGTTGTTATTTGTGATAATATAGGACCTCGGGCTTTAGATTTACTTGAACTTTCTGGAATAAAAGTTATCTCTGGAATAAATGGAAAAGCAAAAGATATAATTGATAAATTTAAAAAAAGGAGATTTTGACTAAAAAGTATGAAGATTGCGATAACAGGTGGTAAAGGAGGAGTTGGGAAAACAACAATTACTATTTTTTTAGCAAAAAAATACCTTAAAGAAGGAAAAAAAGTTTTACTTTGTGATTGTGATGTAGAATGTCCTAATTTACATATTTTTTTAAAAGAAAAATTAAAAAAACCTTTTAAAAAAGTTTTTGCTTTTTTTCCTCGTTTAAATAAGAAAAAATGTAAAAAGTGTGATATTTGTAAAAATGTTTGTAAAGAGAACGCTATTTTTAAGCCCAAAAATTCTTTTCCAGTTTTTGTTCATGATTTATGTTCTGCTTGTGGTGCCTGTATGATTGCTTGTCCCTATGGCGCAATAGAAAAAGAAAAAAAAGAAATTGGAGAAATTTTTTTAAAAAAAATTCAAAAAAATTTTTGGTTAATTAC
>CAZRAI010000045.1:0-4408 GCA_964598115.1 uncultured Candidatus Saccharibacteria bacterium
TTAACTGATTTTTCTGTAATAATGGGTCGTCTTATGATTTCAAATTCTTTTCCAACTTGCATAGTTTTTTAATATTTTCTATGGCAGATTTTTCAATAATTAAATATTTTTTTTGCAAAAGAAAATATAAATTTAAACTATCTGAAGGTAAAGTTGAAGTATTTTTTAAATTTTTTTGGGCTCTAATGAATTTTTCATCTTTTTTTTCAAGAATAAAGCAAACTTTTTTTTGAGATAAATCTTTTCTTATTTTTGAAAGACTCTCAAGAATTTCTTTTACCTCTTTTGTTTTTCCTCGAGAAATTTTGATTTTATCTACAAAAATAATTTCTCCATCTTTGAGTTTTTGAGAAAGAACTATTGCTAAAGCTTTCTTTTTCATTTTTTTGGGAAACTTTATTTCATAAATTTTCTCTTTTCGTGGTCCAAAGGTCACCCCTCCTCCTTTCCATAAAGGTGAACGAATTGATCCATGTCTTGATCTTCCAGTTCCTTTTTGGGACCAAGGTTTTCTTCCACCACCTTTTACCTCAGAGCGATCTTTTGTATGAGCCCAGGGTTTTCTTTTTTTTAACTCATAATATCTCACTCCCTGCCACAATAAAGTTTCATTTAAAGGAACACTAAAAACTTCTTCAGATAAAAAAATTTCTCCTACTTTTTCACCTTTGAGGTTGTAGTATGGAACTTTCATGATAATGTTTTAATTTCAATCAAATTTCCTTTTTTCCCAGGCAAAGATCCCTTAAGAGCAACCATTCCTTTCTTTTTATCTACTTTTACTATTTCCGAAATTTGAGTTATCCTTTTAGGAGACATTTTTCCTGCCATTTTTTTCCCTTTTAGAACTCTTTGGGGCCAAGCACAACCAATTGAACCAGGTTTACGATGTTGATGTTTAGTTCCATGAGTCTTGGGAGCGCCTTTAAAACCCCATCTTTTAACTACTCCTTGAAAACTTCTTCCAATTGTTTTTCCAGAAACTTTTACCTTCTCTCCTTCTTTAAAAAAAGAAATATCAATTTCTTGACCTACTTTAAAGTTTTTTATCTCTTCTTCTGGAACTCTAAACTCTTTTAAAAAATAAAACTCTTTTCCTTTCTCTGTTTTTTTTGCTTTTTTCTTTTTCTCCAAACCAATCTGCACCGCAAAATAGCCATCCTTTTCTTTTGTTTTAATTTGAGTAATAAAACAAGGGCCTGCTTTTATCCAAGTTATAGGAATTACATTTCTTTCTTTATCAAAAATTTGAGACATTGAAATTTTTTTTCCTAAAATAAATTTCATAAAACTTTGATTTCTACATCTACTCCTGCAGGTAAAGTTAAATTCTGAAGGTTATCAATTAAACGGCGAGGAGGATTTTCTATTTCAATTAATCTTTTATGAACTCTCATTTCAAACTGTTCTCTCGAGTCCTTTTTAACAAAAGAAGATCTCAAAACAGTGAATTTATGAATTTCTGTTGGTAAAGGAATTGGTCCTTTAATCTTTGCTCCAAAAGAATAGGCTAAATCAATAATTTGCCGACAAGATCTTTCAACAATCCGATGATCATATCCTTTTATTTTCAACCTTATTCTAAATTTTATCTCCTCCTCTTTTTTTCTTTTTGCCATAAATAAATTTTAAATGATCAGAAATTAAAAAAACCCTCAAATGAGGGTTCTAAGACTTTTCTTTTTTACCTTTTATTTAAGAATTTTAGTCACTACTCCTGCCCCAACTGTTTTTCCTCCTTCTCTAATTGCAAATCTTTGTTTCTCTTCCATTGCTACAGGTTTCATTAATTTTACTTTCAAAGAAACCGTATCTCCTGGCATAACCATCTCTACTCCTTCTGGAAGAGTAATTTCTCCTGTTACATCTGCGGTTCTGAAATAAAATTGCGGTTTATAACCTGAAAAAAATGGAGTGTGCCTTCCGCCTTCTTCTTTTGACAATACATAAACTTCACATTCGAACTCAGTGTGAAGAGTAACTGTGCCAGGTTTAACTATCACTTGTCCTCTTTTTACATCCTCTTTTTTAAATCCTCGTAAAAGTACACCTACATTATCTCCGGCTCTTCCTTCATCTAAAATCTTATTAAACATCTCTATACTTGTTACCACTGTCTTTATGGGTTTTTCTTCAAGCCCTATAATTTCAACTTCATCATTTGGATGAATAATTCCTCTTTCAATTCTTCCTGTAGCCACGGTTCCTCTTCCTTCAATTGAAAAAACATCTTCAATTGCCATCAAAAAGGGTTTATCAATTTCTCTCACAGGTTCTGGAATATACTCATCTAAAGTTTTCAGAAGTTCAAAAATAGGCTTGGCTGCTTCTTCATCTGGAGACTTTGCTTCGAGTGCTTTGAGAGCAGAACCTCTAATTATCGGAATTTCATCGCCTGGAAATTCATATTTTTTAAGAAGTTCTCTAATTTCTTCTTCTACAAGATCTACCAGTTCTGGATCATCTACTTGATCAATTTTGTTTAAAAAAACAATAATTGAAGGAACTCCTACCTGTCTTGCAAGTAAAACATGTTCTTTTGTCTGAGGCATTGGCCCATCAGGCGCAGAAACAACAAGAATTGCTCCATCCATTTGAGCAGCACCTGTAATCATGTTCTTCACATAATCAGCATGTCCTGGACAATCAATATGAGCATAATGTCTTTTCTCTGTTTCATACTCCACATGGCAGATATTAATGGTTAAACCTCGTTCTTTTTCCTCAGGTGCAGCATCTATTTCCTCAACACTTTTCTCTTTAATTTTTGGATTTTTTAAATTTAAACAATGCAAAATAGCAGCCGTTAAAGTAGTTTTTCCATGGTCAACATGACCAATTGTGCCAACATTTATATGGGGCTTTGTCCTTTCAAATTTCTCTTTCTCTGCCATATAAAAACAAAAAAATTTTCAAAATTTTTTCTTTTTTAATCAGACCTTTAAAGATTTTTTTATTTTATTTTTAAGTTTTTTTGTGTCAAGACCTTTTGTTTTAATTTCTTTTATAGCATTTTTTGCAGCCTCCTCTTCGGCTTCTTTTTTAGAAAAACCATGCCCTTTGGCTAAAAGTTCTTTTGCTAAAAAAACGCCAACTTCAAATTCTTTTTCATGCTCTGGCCCTCGTTCTCCTAAAACTTTGTACTCTGGAGTAATTTTCCATTCTTTTTGAGAAAATTCTTGAAATAAAGTTTTTGGATCTTTAAAGTGTCCTCTTTTGATAATTTTTTTTGCATCTTTAAGAACAAATTTTTTTACGAATTCTTTTGCCTTTCTTATCCCTTGATCCAAAAAAATAGCACCAATAATTGCCTCAAGGGTTGAAGCTAAAATCAATTTTTCTCCTCTTTTATCTTTCTTTTCTCCTTTTGATAAAAAAAGAAATTTTTCAATCCCTAAATTTTTTGCAGTTTCTGACAAATGAGGAGCTTTTACAAAAAAACTTCTAATATCTGTCATTTCTCCTTCAGATAAATGAAAATTTTTAAAAAGATATTCTGAAACAACAAAATCTAAAACCGCATCTCCTAAAAATTCTAATCTTTCATTTGACTCTCCTTTATATTCTGGATGTTCATTTAAAAATGACCGGTGTACTAAAGCGGTGAGCAAAAGATTTTCGTCTTTGAAATGAACTCCTAAATTTTTTTTAAGTTCTTCGAGATTTTTCATTTTCTTTCATTCTCTCATAAACTTTACCCAAAAGTCCACTTACAAATCTTCTTGAAGAATTATTAGAAAAAGCCTTT
This sequence comes from uncultured Candidatus Saccharibacteria bacterium, assembly GCA_964598115.1. Lineage (GTDB taxonomy): Bacteria > Patescibacteriota > Minisyncoccia > Minisyncoccales > CAZRAI01. Next base: position 3,749 of record CAZRAI010000045.1, read on the forward strand.
GCAAGTTCAATTGCTTCGTTAATAGCCACTTTTGGAGGAACTTCTTTTTTGTCAGCAAACAAAAGCTCATAGAGACCGATTCGCAAAATACTTTTATCAAGAGGATTTATTTTCTCAAAAGGAAGTTTTGTAGCATATTTTTTTATTATAGAGTCAATCTCTTTTTGGTTCTCAAGCACCCCTTTAAGAAGTCTTTTAGGAAATTCTTTATCCTCTATTCCTTCACCAAAATCTTTAAGATTTCTTTCTAAAATCTCAAAAATCTCTTTTTGAGAAAGGGAACGAAACTCTCTTTCAAATAAACTTTGCATCACAATCGAACGAGATAAGTGCCTTGATGCCATAAATTAAATTTGCTTTTTGGAAAGTTTTCTCAAGTCAAGTTCTTGCTTTTTGAGTTCTTTTTCTTTTTGCCTCTTTTCTTTTTTATCTTTGATTTTTTTCAAAACATCAATTATTTTCTCTCCTCGATAAAACCCACAATGAGGACAAACTCTGTGAGGAGGTTTTAATTTTTGACAATGCTCACACAAAACTAAATTTAATTTTTTTAAAAAGATTTGAGATCTTCTTTTTCTTTGGCGAGATTTTGTGGTTCGTTTTTTTGGAACTGGCATAATTTTTATTTATCAAAATTTCTTTTCCAAATCAACCAAAAAA
>CAZRAI010000046.1:0-4270 GCA_964598115.1 uncultured Candidatus Saccharibacteria bacterium
AAAGAAAGAAAAATTTGTCTTTTTTATTATCTTCCAGAAAAAGAAAAAATAGAAAAAATTCTTAAAAAATTTGAAGCAAAAGAGGAAAAAGAAATTAAGGAAATTTCTTTTTTACCCCAAAAAGAAATTGAAAAAATAAAAAGAGAAACAGAAGAGCTTTTTAAAAAACAAGAAAAATTATTTCAAAAAGTAAATGAAATCTGGCAGAAATATGAGATAGATTTAAAAATTGCTTTTGATTATTTCAATTGCAAAAAAAGAAAAATTGAAATAGAACTCGGAAGTTTAAAAGGAGATTTGATGATGTTAATTGTAGGTTGGATTGATGAATCAAAAATTGAGGATTTTAAAAAAGATTTAGAAAAATTAACCAAAAATTTTGAGATTTTCAAAATGAAATTAGAAAAAGGAGAAGAACCTCCTGTTTTGATTGAGAACAAGAATATCATCGCTCCAGGCGAGGTGCTTTTAGATATTTATGGAATGCCAAAACCAAAAGAGACAAATCCTGTTCCTTTTATGACTCCTTTTTTTGTTTTATTTTTTGGATTTTGCCTTGGAGATTTAGGTTATGGACTAATAATGACTTTTCTTTCTCTTTTTTTGATTAAAATTTTAAAAATCTCAAAAAAAGAAAAAAAAGCCCTTTATCTTTTATTATATTGCGGAATTTCAACTACGATTATGGGAATGATTTTTGGAAGTTTTTTTGGAATGGAAATTAAAAAAATTCAAGTTTTAAACCTTTTAAAAAACCCTCTTTTAGGATTAATTGTCGCTTTGTATCTGGGAATTTTTCAAATTTTGTTTGGTTTGATGATTAAAATGTATATCAAAATAAAAAACAAAATGATAAAATCTACCTTTTTGGACGAACTTCCTTGGATTTATTTCCTTTCAAGTTTAACTCTTTTTTCTTTTTGGAAATCCGATTTTTTAAAATATATGGTTCTTTTTGGAGCTTTTTTGATAGTTTTGACTCAGTCCAGAAAAGGAAAAAATATTTTTCTTAAGCCTTTAAGTGGAATTTTGGCTCTTTATGATATTATTCCTTACTTTTCTGATACTTTATCTTATGCTCGTCTTTTAGCCCTTGGTCTTTCAACTGCGGTTATTGCCTCAGTTGTTAACTTAACCGCCCAAATTCTTCAAAAAATGATTCCTGTTTTAGGGCTTTTAATTTCAATTTTGATTTTAGTTGGAGGACATCTTTTTAATCTTATAATTAGCAGTTTGGGTGCTTTTATTCATTCAATGAGATTGCAGTTTGTAGAGTTTCTTCCAAAATTTATGGAAGGAGGAGGGAAAAAATTTACTCCTTTCTCTTGTGAGGGAAAATATGTCAAAGTGATTAAAGGTCGTGAAGAATTGAATTTTTAAAAAAAGATATGGATTTTGCTACCTCTCTTGTGATTTTAGGAGGAGCAATGAGTGCTATTTTTGGAGGAATAGGTTCGATTGTAGGGGTAAGTAAGGCAGGAAAGGCTGCTTCTGCTTTAATTTCAGAAGAGCCAGAAAAATTTGGAAAAGCCCTTATTTTAGAGGCTTTGCCTGGAACTCAAGGAATTTATGGTTTTTTGATTGCAATTTTAGCCTTTCAAAAAATCGGTCTTCTTACAGGAAATGTTCAAGGGATTTCTATGGGAACTGGTTGGGAGTTATTTTTTGCTTCTTTGGCAGGTGCTTTATGTTGCCTTTTTTCAGGGATTTTTCAAGGAAAAGTTTGTGTTGCTGGAGTGCAAGTTTTAGCAAAAAAACCAGAAGAGGCAGGTAAGGCAGTGATTTTAGCAGCTATGGTAGAAACTTATGCAGTTTTGGGACTTTTGGTAAGTGTTTTGCTTATTAACGGAATTAAGATAGGATAAAATTTAATATGGCTCTTGAAGACATTATTCAAGCAATTGAGAAGGAAAAAGAAAAAAAACTTGAAGAGATAAAAAAAGAAAAAGAAAAAGAAATTTCTTTTTTGGAAAAAGAGTACCAAAAAAAATTGGAAAAACAAAAAAGAAAAATTTTGGAAAAAAAAGAAAAAGAACTTCAAGAAAAAATTTTTGCTAAAAAGGAAGAACTAAAAAGAAAAGAAATTTTTATCCTTCTTGAAGAAAAAAGGAAAAGAATGGAAAAAATTTATCAAGAAACTTTTGAGGAAATAAAAAAAATATTTTCTGGAAAAGAAAAAGAAATTTTTGAGAAACTTTTTAAAAAATTTCTTCCTGAAATTGAAAAAGAAAAAAATATAGAAGTTATTTGTCCTTTAGGGAAAAGAGAAATGATAAAAGAAATTTTGGAAAAATTTGGTAAAGATTGGAAAGTTAATGAAAAAGAGATTGGAGATGGTTTCATCATTAAAACAAAAAATTTTGATTTGAATTGCACTTTTGAGAAGATTTTTGAAAAAGTAAAGAAAGAAACAGAAATTAAAGTAAGTAAAATTCTTTTTTAAAATTTAAAATTTTATGAAAGATTATGTTTTCGCTTCTACTTATTTAAGAACGATCGAGAAATGGCTTCTTGATGCGACCGATATTCAAAGAATGATTGGAGAAAAAGAGCCAAAAGAAGTTTTGAAAGTTCTTGAGGATACAAACTATGCTAAAGAATTTAAAGGATTAATTTCAAAAGTTTCTCCTGAAGATTATCAGAAAATTTTGGAAGATGATTTAAGCTGTGCCAAAAGATTACTTGAGTCTTTGGTTGAAAATAAAGATTTAATTGAACTTTGCCTTTTGCCTTTTGATTTCCACAACTTGAAGCTTTTTTTTAAAGAAAGGTTTTTGAAAATAGATTTTAAAAATTTTGTTTCCTTTACTGGATCACAAAATCCAGAGGAACTCAGAAAAGCAGTTTTTGGCAAAAAAGAAGCTAAAATTTCTTTGAATTTTAAAGGAGTGATCAAAAAAACTCAAAAAGAATTTCAGAAAAGACACGACCCCTTTTTTATAGAAACCTATTTAGATAAAAAAAGATATTCTCTAAGTCTTTTCTTAGCCAAGAAAATTAAAAGTAAATGGATTTTGAACTATATTAGAGAAGAAATAGACCTTTTGAACTTGGCGAATATAGTCAGACTTTTTAATTTAAAAAAGAAAGAAAAAATTAAAGAAGTTTTAATAGAAGGAGGAAAGATAGAGTGGGAGATTAAATCTTTGCTTAAATTTAAAGACACTCAAAATTTCCTTTTGAAAATAAAAAATCAATTTGATCTGAAAATAAGAGAAATTATTGATGAGTATTTAAAAGAAAAAAATCTTTGGAAATTTTTGCGAAATTTAAAAAACTTTCATCGTGAGGAGTTGAAAAAATCAAAATTTATTATTGTTGGACCTGAAGTTATTTTTTCTTATTTTGTGGCAAGGCTTAATGCTAATCGGAATTTGAGAATAATTATGGAAGGAAAACTTAATGGGATAAAAAATGAAGAAATTCAACAAAGAGTGAGAATTCCTTTTTAAAATGATAAAAGAAAACCAAAAACTTAAAATCGGAATTTTAGGAAAAGAAAAAGAAATTATTTTTTTCAAAGTTTTAGGATTTGAAATTTTTCCTATAGATGAAGGCTTGGAAAAAGCTATTGAAAGTATTGAAAAAAGAAAAGATTTGGCTATAATTTTTGTCCCTTTTCATATTTTTTCAAAAATTAAAATGGAAAAATTAGAAAAGTTTTATCAAAAAAAATATCCTGTTTTTGTTTCTTTACCTTTTAAAGGAGAAAAAAAAGAACCGCATGAACTTAAAGAAATTTCAAAAATGGCAATTGGAAAAGAAAAAATTTAATTATGGAGCAAGGAAAAATTATTAAAATTGCTGGTCCTTTAGTGGTTGCCAAAAATCTTCCTGGGTGTCAAATGTTTGAAGTGGTAAGAGTTTCTCATCAAAAATTGATTGGTGAGGTAATTAATATCAAAGAAGATTTAGTTTTTATTCAGGTTTATGAAGATACTACAGGAATTGCTTGTGGAGAACCAGTTTATCGAACTGGAGAACTTCTTTCAGTAGAACTTGGACCCGGGGTTTTGGGTTCAATTTTTGATGGCATTCAAAGACCTTTAAAAGTAATCGCAAAAAAAACAGGTTCTTTTATTGAAAGAGGGGTGGAAATACCTGCTTTAGATAGAAACAAAAAATGGCAATTTATTCCTCTTTTAAAAGAAGGTGAAAAAATTTGTGGGGGAGATATTTTGGGAGAAGTAAAAGAAGGAGAATTTTTGCACAAAATTTTAGTTCCTCCAGAAATAAAAAAAGGAATTTTAAAAGAGATTAAAAAAGAAGG
>CAZRAI010000047.1:0-4156 GCA_964598115.1 uncultured Candidatus Saccharibacteria bacterium
ATGATAAAAAGTTTTGAAAATTTTGAAAAAGAAAATCCAGGTCTTTCAATGGCAGTTGGAGGATACTCTTTGCATCCTCTTGAACTTGTTTCGGCTTATGCTGTTTTTTCAAATGGAGGCTTTAGAATAAAACCGCATTTAATTTTAAAAATTGAATCAAGAAAAGGAAAAATTATTTATCAACCAGAAATTAAAAAAATAAAAGTTTTAGATAAATCTATTGTAGATAAAATAAATTATATCCTTTCTGATAACAATCTCCGCGCCCCTATGTTTGGCGCAAGATCATGGCTTTATGTCGGCCCTTATGTTGCAACAAAAACAGGAACCGCATCTACAAAAAAAGGTAGAGTTACTGACACATGGACAATCGGTTATACAAAAAATTTGGCTGTAGGAGTTTGGGCTGGAAATCAAAAAGATACTGATTATCTTTACTCAAGTGCTTGTGGAGCAAAAACCGCGGCTCCAATATTTTTTGAGTTTATGAGAGAAGCAACAAAAAACTCAAAAAAAGAGTCTTTTAAGAAACCTCCTTATCAAAAAACAGGAAAATTTATCCTTGATGGTTATCTTCAAACAAAATATGTAAAAGTTGAAAAATATTCACGAAAACTGGCGAGTTCTTTTACTCCTTCACATTTAATAGAAAGAAAGAAATTTTTTGTTTGTCATAGCATTCTTTATTATGTCCTAAAAGATGATCCTCAAGGACCTTACCCAAGATATCCTCAAAAAGATTCTATGTTTTATCATTGGGAAAAGGCAGTTAAAAATTGGTGCCAAAATAAAAAAAATTTTTCTCCGCCTCGTGAAAAAGAAACACTCCATTCCCCAGATAAAAAACCAAAAATTGAGATTTTAGAGAAAAAAAGAGAGGGTGAAAATGTATATTTTAAAGTAAAAATAAACTCTCCCTTTCAAATAAAAACTCTTCAGATCTTTGCAAACAATAATTTAATTAAAGAAATCTCAAACCCACCTTCAATAATTGAATTTAACTTTCAGTTTGTTGAAGAAACTCAATTTTCTATTAAAGTAAAAGACAAATATGAAAACCAAAAAGATTTAAACTTCATTCTCTAAGAATTTTCTCAACAATTTTCAATATTTTTTTTGCTACCTTCTCCCAATGAAGTTTTTTCGCAAAATCATAAGCTTTTTCTCTTTTTTTCTCTACTTCTTTTGGATTTTCAATAATGTGTGAAATTATTCTCTCAAGAGCACTTTTGTTTTCAAAAGGAACAAAAAAACCTCTCTCTCTTTGAAGAACCTCTTTTGCATAAACAAAAGGAGTAGCCACGCAACAGCATCCACACCCTAAAGCTAAAGACAAGGTGCCGCTTGAAACTTGTTCCCGTGAAAGATAAGGAACCAAAAAAACATCACTTAATTTTAAATATTCAATGAGTTTTTCTTCTTCAAAAAAAGAAGGAACAAATTTTACAGATTTTTCTAATGAGAGTCTTTTTATTTTCTTTTGAATTTCTTTTAAAAATTCCTTTAAAACGCAAGGGTGAGGTTTTCCTAAAATGAGATATAAAATTTGAGGATATTTTTTGGTTAAGTTTGAAAAAGCATCAAGTGTCCAAAATATACCTTTATTTTTTGAAATTAATCCATAAGTTAAAATCACAAATCTTCCTTGAAAATGATATTTCTTTTTAAGTAAATCTCTCTCTTTTTTTGAAGGAAAAGAAATAGAAGGTATTCCATGCCATACATGAAAAATTTTTCCTGGAAAAGAACTAAATTCTTTTTTTAAAAACCTTACCCCTCTCTTTGAAGGAGTAATCGCTCCTTTACTTTTAAAAAGAATTTCTTTCAAAACTTTTAAGCGCCACTCTCTCCTCTTTGATGACTTTAAAAGAGGGACTGTATGAAAAAAAGTCAAAATTGGAATTTTTATTTTTTTCAACAAATCTATCAAAAAAACCCCATCAAAACCTCCAAAAAGACCGAATTCGTGCTGTAAAAATAAAAAATCTGCTCCGCTTTTGTTAATATACAAAGCCACTTTTTCATAAGAGGGAATTTCTTCTTGATTAAGAATATAACAAACTTCAGGAGGATAACCTCTTTTGATATCTTTTTTTTCATTTATTGCAATTACTTTTTGAGAAATTCTTCTGTAAGGGTCTAATTTAGAAATATTTTCGATTAAATTCTGAGTAAAAATAGCAATTCCACATTTTCGTGGAGGATAAGAAGATAAATAAAGAATTTTGAGAGACTTCATCATCTCTAAATTTAATAAATTTTTGCCAAGTGAGCGAAAGCTTTATTTGCAGCTGCAATTTTTTCTACTTCAACTTTTTTCTTGTAAGCATTCCCTTCTTTTTTAGAAGCCAAAATCAACTCTTCAGCTAATTTTTCTTCCATCGGTTTACCCTTTTTTGAACGGGCTGCCTCTAGAATCCAACGCATAGCCAAAGAAATTTGTCTTTTTTCTGGTACAGGGATAGGAACTTGATATGTCGCCCCTGCTACTCTTTTGGCACGCGTTTCCATCTTTGGAGGAACATTTTTTAAAGCCTTCTCAAATACTTTTAAAGGATCCTTTTTTGTTTTTTGCTTAACAATATCAAAAGCTCGATAAACAATTCTTTGAGCAAGAAATTTTTTCCCATCTTTCATCGTATGATTGATAAACTTTGCAACCAAAGTTGAGTGATATTTAGGATCTGGTAAAACTTCTCTCATACTTTATTTTTTTCTTTTTTTGTGCCATATCTTGATCTTTTCTTTTTTCTGCCTTTCACTCCTTCTGCATCTAAAACTCCTCTTACTATATGATATCTTACTCCAGGAAGATCTTTTACTCTTCCTCCTCTTACTAAAACTTCAGAGTGATCTTGCAAGTTGTGTCCTTCTCCCAGAATATAGGCGGTAACTTCCATTCCATTAGAAAGTCTTACTCGGGCAACTTTTCTTAAAGCAGAATTTGGTTTTTTGGGAGTCATGGTGAAAACTTTAAGACAAACTCCTCTTTTTTGAGGAGAAGAATAATAAACTATTTTTTGTTTTAGACGGTTAAAACCAAACTTAAGAGCCGGAGATTTTGGTTTCTCCTTTTTTTTCTTTCTTGGTTTTTTTATCAGTTGTTGAATGGTTGGCATAGTTTAAATTTTATTTTATTTTAATTTTAAGAAAAAATCAAAATAAAATTTTTTTTGAATGCTTTTTTCGCCACTCTTTGATTTTTTGATGATCGCCAGAAAGCAGAAGTTCTGGAACTTTCCATCTCAATTTAGGCTCTGGTTCAAAAATACGAGGGCGTGTATAAACAGGGTACGAAAAAAAATCTCTTTTTTCTTCTAAAGAACTTTCGTTTCCTAAGAAATTAGGCAAAAGTCGAGAAACTACTTCAATAATTACCATTGCAGGGACTTCTCCTCCAGAAAGGATATAATCACCAATTGATATTTCTTTTTGCGCAATATATTTTACCACTCTTTCATCCACTCCTTCATATCTTCCGCAAATTAAAATAATATCTTCATATTTAAGAAATTCATGAGCCATTTTTTGAGAAAATTTCTCTCCCCGAGGAGAAAGAAGAACTGTTAAAATTTTTGAGGGGTTTTTTGTTCTTGACTTAATTTCTTTAACTCCATAATATATTGGCTCAACTTTGAGAATCATTCCTGGCCCTCCTCCAAAAGGTCTATCATCAACTGTTTTTCTTTTATCTTTTGCAAAATCTCTCAAATTCCAAATTTTTATTTTCAAAATTCCTTTCTCCTGGGCTTTTTTTAAAAGGCCTCCCTTTAAAAAAGAGTCAAAAATATTTGGAAAAATTGTCAAAATGTGAAAAGTCATTATCCTAAAAACATTTTTTTAAGACTTTTTAAAAAAATCAAAAGATCGAAAAGAAAAGAGCAATGTTTGATATAATAAAGATCATACTGAAGTTTAATTTTCTCTTCATCAATTGTTTGGGGAGCTTTGTAGTTGAGCTGCGCCCATCCTGTAAGTCCGGGTAAAGTTTTTTCACGAAGAATATAAAAAGGGATTTCTCTTATCAAAACTTTGCGAACTTCATCCCATTGAGCTCGAGGTCCAACAAAACTTATCTCACCCTTTAAAATATTAATCATTTGAGGAAGTTCATCTAAATGAGTAAATCTTAAAATTTTTCCTATTTTTGTAATTT
>CAZRAI010000048.1:0-3981 GCA_964598115.1 uncultured Candidatus Saccharibacteria bacterium
CCTTTTTCCTCGCTTTTTGCGAGGATAAATTTTTTTTGACCTTTATTTCATTATAAAACAATAACTTCTTCTTTTAAAGAAACTCCAAAATTTTTTTTCACTTTTTTTTTAATTAAAGAAATTAGTTTTTTCACATCTTCTGATTTAGCCCGACCTAAATTCAAAATAAAATTTGCATGTTTTTCAGAAATTTTTGCATCACCAATTTTTTTTCCTTTCAAAGAAGATTTTTCAATTAAATAACCTGCAGGATGTAATTGAGGATTTTTAAAAATACAACCACACGAAGGGAAATTTAAAGGTTGAGTTTCAATTCTTTTTTTCAAAAATTTTTTTTCTCTTTTTTCAATCATTTCTTTTTTATCCTTTTTAAGTTTAAACTCTCCTTCAATAATAATCAAGTTTTTTTCCTTTTGAAAAATACTTTTTTTGTAAGAAAAATTTAAATCCTTTTTTTTTAGCCAAAAAAAAGAAAGATTTTTTGCATCAAAAACAAAAACCTTCTCTAAAAAATCTTTAATTTCTTTTCCAAAGGCAGAAGCATTCATAAAAATTGCTCCTCCAATTGTTCCTGGAATATGAGAAAAATACTCAAACCCAGAAAGGGAGAAATTTTTGGCAAAATGATAAGCTTCTTTTAAAAGAAAGCCTGCTCCAAAAATAACTTTATTTTCTCCAATTTTCTTTTTAGTTTTGATTTTAATTTTTATTAAAACTTTATTTAAAGTTCCATCAGGAAACAAAATTTTACTTCCATTTCCTAAAATAAAAAAAGATAATTTCTTTTTTTGAGAAAAAAGAATTGCTTTTTTTATCTCCTCTTTTTTCTTTACTTCTATAAGATAAAGTCCTTTTCCTCCTATCTTAAAAGTTGAGAGATTTTTTAAAGAGATATTTTTTTTAATTTTCACAGAAAGGGGCGGGGGAGGTTTTACCCCAAACTAGGTCTCCTGTGGGTGCCAGTCCCCCGCCTATTTTTATTTTAAAAAAATTTGACTTAATAGACACCCCTTTTTTGAATCTTAATTTTTATTTTTTGAGGTTTGAAATATTTTTTAAAAACTTCAATTGCCTTTTGAGGATAAGTTTCTTTTCCACAAGTAAAAACGTCTACTGCAATATATCCTTCTTCAGGCCATGAATGCAAAGAAATATGAGATTCAGAAAGTAAAGCAATTGCACTAAAAGCCTTTCCTTCTTTATCAAACTGATAATATTTTCCACCTAAAAATTTCGCTCCTGTAGCTAAAACAGCCTCTTTTAAAATCTTTTTAACTTTGGAGAGGTTTGGAAATTGAGGTTCCATAAATTCTGCCATTAAATGCAGACCTAACTGTTTTTTTAACCCCCTTGTTTTTTTCATATTTTTTTCAGGGAATTCCTTAGCCCTTTTCGGACCTCCCGGGAAAAACCCGGGAAAAAACAAAGGGACAAAAAAAGGAAATCCCTGTTTTAAAAAACAAAGGCCCCATCCCTTGGAGCCTTTGCCGACCTAGTCGGGACACCCTTTCGGGTTAGCACCCACATCTAAAATTTTATTTATTCCTTAAAAAAAGTCAAGGTCTTTTTAGCACATCTGTAAAGGAAATATCTTTTTTTATCAAAAATAAAATCCACTCCTTGAGGATATAAAACTTCTTTTCCTCCAAAACCCTTTTTAAACCTTGTTAAACCTTTCCATTTTTTTTCATCAATTCCCCAAAAATCATAAATTTCACATCCCTTTTTAATTGCTCGACGAATTCCTTCCCAGTGCAAAAGATGTGGCGCCATCAATTTTCGAAAACCATAATCAAATGCCCCATGAAGATAATAAGCCTTTTTTTGAAAATATAAAATTAAATGACCCGCAATTATTCTTTTTTGGTATTCTGCCAAAAAAAACTCTCCATTTAAAAAATTAAAAAATTTTTGAAAATAAACTTCTGGATAAGGTTTAAATTTATTTCTTTTTGATGTTTTTTTTAAAAGAAAATAAAACTCAGAAGTTGCCTTTTTTAAAAAAGGGTCATTTTTTTTAAATATTTTTACTTTTACTCCTTTTTTTTGAGAAAGCCTGACATTGTATCTATGTTTTGGATGAAAATTTTTGAAAATTTTTTCTTCTCCCATTTTCAAATCCAAAATCAAAGTTTTTTGAGGTTGATATCGCTTAATTGAAAAAGTGCTCTCAAAAGAAACTTTAGGTAATTTTTTTTGAGGTTCAATTTTCAAAAAAATAACTTTATTTTTTAGAGCAATTTTTTTCATCTCTTTTAAAAAGAAGGAAAAAATTTTTTCTTTTTTTTCTAAAAAAAGATTTTTTTCAAAAATCGGACCATAAGGAACATAAAAAATATCTCCTAAAAAAGGAATCTTTTCTTTAATAATTTGAGCGAAAAAAAGAGGTTTTTCTTTTTCTATAACCACTCTTAAAACTTCTTTTCCTAAACTTTTTTGAAACTCTCCCCACTCAAAACTCTGCAAAAAACTTCCTTCATTTGAAACTAAAAAATCATTTAGATTTTTTTGAGAAATTTTAAATTTCATAGAAAATTAAAACTTTCATACAATCCAAAAAAAACATAAATCAAAAAAAGAAAAATTGCTTCTTTTAAAGAAATTTCTTTGCGAGTAAAACAAAATATCAAAAGCAAAATTAAGCAAAGATTACTAAAAATCACTCCCAAAAACAAAACTCCTTTTTTTTCTACAAAAAAAGGGTGAAAAAGAGCTAAAATTCCCAAAATTAAAGTTGAGTTAATACAAACACTTCCGATTTGATTTCCAATGTCCATTTCTGGATATCCCATACGCACAGATTTTATTCCAAAAACAATTTCAGGAAGACTTGTAGTAAAAGAAACAAGAAGAACTCCTATTAAAGGAAGAGAAAAAGAAAATTTTTCAAAAAGATCTTTGGCTAAAATTACAATTCCATAACTTGTCAAAAGAAGTGTTCCTCCCCAAAAAAAGAAAAAGAAAATCCTTTTCAAAAAAGTCAAAAAAGATTCAGTTTGAAGTCTGTCAACAATTCTTTTAAATCTTTTTTTTTGAAAAAAAATCTTAGATAAATACAAAAAAAACAAAAGAATTAAATAAAGCCCTTCTAAAGAAGATAAATACCCATCTATAATTGAAAGAGAAGCTGAAAGAAAAATCAAAAAAGCAAAAATTAAATCTTCAATAATAACCTTTCTTTCAATTTTTATTTTTTTTACAAAAAAACAAGGGATGGCAATTCCTAAAGTTAGATTGACTACATTTGAACCTAAAATATCTCCCAAAGAAAGTTGAGGAACTTTTTCTAATAAAGAACTTATCGCAACAAAAAATTCACCCAGGGATGTTATAAAAGCTGAAAGAAAAAATGCTAAAATAAATTCTTTCACTTTCAAAAACTTTGCAATTGAAATCAAATGTAAAACACACTTTTCTCCACTCTTTGCCAAAAGAAGACCTAAACCTAAAAAGAGAAAAAAAGTGAAAAGGAACTTCATGAAATTTATTTATTTTTTAAAAAAAGATAAAGCAAAAAAGGAGCAAAAGTTAAAGAAGAATATGTTCCCACAAGAACGCCCAAAATTATCGCCAAACAAAAACAAAAAAGAACCTCTTTTGTGAGAAAAAATAAAGCTCCAGCGCTCAAAAGAGTAGTAAAAGAGGTAAAAATAGATCTTCGCAAACTTTGTTTTATGGCAAGTTCTATTGCTTTTTTAAGATCTTTTTCTTTTTTATATCTTTCTCTAAATTTATCAAAAATCACAATTGTATCATTAATTGAATAACCAACAATTAACAAAAGCGCGCTAAAAAAAGGTAAGTTGAGTTCAATTTGAAAAATTTTTCCCAGAATACTAAAAGTTCCCAAAACAATAATCACATCATGAAAAAGAGCCAAAATTGCAGAAAATCCATACCAAAAAGAACCAAAAGAAAGTAAAGAATAAAAAAGCACTAAAATGAAGGCCAAAAGAAAGCAAAAAATAGCTGTTTTTTGAA
>CAZRAI010000049.1:0-3951 GCA_964598115.1 uncultured Candidatus Saccharibacteria bacterium
CGAGGAATTTCGTATTCAAAAACATAAGGTAAATTTCGAAAAAACAAAAAAAACAAACCTACAAGAGAAATTGTAGAAATTACTTCAAGCCAAGGCAGAAGAAAAGAAAAATTCATATTTCAAAAAAAACAAAGTCCTCAATTTTTATGTTCTCTTTGAGTAAAAATACTGCTTCTTTAATTATATCTTTTACTTTTTTTTGAGGATCTTTAATAAAATCTTGCTCCAAAAGTTCATTTATATTTTTTGGTTTCATCGCAGCAACTTGCATTGCTAAATCTTTTAACAAATTCTGAAAAACCTCGTTTTTGGCAACAAAATCAGTCTCACAAAGTACCTTTACCATTGCTCCTAACTTTTTGTTTGAGTGAAGATAAATTCCAATTCCTCCTTCTTTTGTTTCTTTTTCTTTTTTCTTTTCAAATACTTTCTTGGCACGCTCTTCAAGAATCTTTTTTGCTTTTTTTTCATCTCCTCTAGTCTTCTCTAAGGCTTCTTTTATTTCAGAAAAAGGTAAAGATGTTTCTTTTCTCAATTTTTTAATTAAAGATAAATCAATCATTTTTCTTTTTTAAGAACCTTTTTTACCTTTTCTAAAATAAATTTTAAAGATTCTTTGTTATCATCATTTGCAGGAATAGGAAAGTCCAAAAGATCAGCATTTCCATCGGTATCACAAATTCCCATTGTCGTAATTCTCATTTTTTTTGCTTCAATTAAAGCAGTTTCTTCTTTTTTCGCATCTACCACAAACAAAATATCAGGAAGTTTCTTAAGCAAAAGTAATGGCTCAAGATATTTTCTTTCTTTTTCAATTTCTCTTTCAATTTTTACTCTTACTTTTTTAATCAGTTTTTCAAATCCTCCTTTTTCTTTTTTTTCTAAGAGTTCTTTAAATTTCTTAAGTTTTCTTGAAATTGTCTCAAAATTGGTAAGAGTTCCGCCAAGCCATTTTTCAGAAACATAAGGAAAGTTAAGTTCTTTTGACATTTTTTCAATAAAGTTTTTTGCAATTGGTTTTGTACCCACAAAAAAAATTAAAGGATTTTCCTTCTTTTTTTTCTTAAGAAATTCTAAAGCCTCATTGAGTTTCTCTAAAGTTTTTATTACATCAATAATTTCAATATTACTCCTTTTTCCATAGATAAACTTTTCCATCGAAGGATGATGAAAAGGAGTTGTGTGCCCAAAATGAACTCCAATCTCAAGCAATTTTTCTATTTCTTTTTTTTCTTTATTTTCCATAACCTTTTTGATACAATATTTGGTATTATAAAAATATGAAAAAAAATATCCACCCTAAATATTTTAAAGATGCAAAAATCATTTGTTCTTGCGGCAAAGTGTGGCAGATTTCCTCAACGGTAAAAGAAATGAAAGTTGAAATTTGCGCAAACTGCCATCCTTTCTTCACAGGAGAAGAAAAGTTTGTTGACACGCGAGGACAGCTTGAGAAATTTAAAAAGAGATTAGAAAAAATGAAAAAGAATGAAAAGCGAAGAGATAAAAAAGTCTCTTAACGTTCTTTTGGAAAAACTTTGTTCTCTTTCTCCCACTTCTTCTGATTATAAAAAAACGGCCAAAAAAATTTCTGATTTGCAAGAAATTTTAGAAAAAGTTGAACTTAAAGAAAAATTAGAAAAAGAAATCAAAGAGGCTCAAAATCTTTTTAAAAAAGAAAAAAACCCAGAGATGAAAGCGTTTTTTGAAAATGAAATCTCACGTTTAAAAAAAGAAATTCAAAAAATAGAAAAAGAAATCAAAGGAGAAAAAAAAGAAAAAGGAGAAGTCTTAATGGAAATCAGAGCAGGTGTTGGAGGAGAAGAAGCAGCTCTTTTTGCAAAAGATCTCCTTTTAATGTATCAAAATTTTTTTCAAAAAAAAGGATGGGAAATGAAAGTTCTTTCTTGTCATCCTACTGACCTTGGAGGATTTAAAGAAATTAGTTTTTTGGTAAAAGGAGAAGGGGTTGATGATTTAAAGTTTGAAGGAGGAATCCATCGGGTTCAGCGAATTCCTATTACTGAGAAATCTGGAAGAATTCATACTTCAACTGCAAGTGTAGCCGTTTTATCAAAACCAAAAGAAGAAAAACTTAAAGTTCGACCTGAAGATCTAAAAATAGAAGTCTTTCGAGCCTCTGGTCCTGGAGGGCAGTATGTAAACAAAAGAGAATCTGCAGTAAGAATTACTCACATTCCTACAGGTATTAGTGTTTCATCTCAAGTAGGGAGAACTCAACATCAAAACAGAGAATATGCAATGGAAATTTTGGAACACAAACTTTATCAAAAAAAATTGGAGGAACAAAGAAAAAAAGAAGAAAAAGAAAGGCGAAGTCAAATTAAGTCCGCAGAAAGATCTCAAAAAATCAGAACTTATAACTTCCCCGAAAAAAGAGTCACTGACCATCGAGTAAAAAAAACTTGGAAAAAACTAGATCAAATATTAGAAGGAAATCTTGATGAAATATGGTCTGCTCTAAAAAGTGAAAAATAATTTTTATAAAAATACACTCTCAAAATTCAAATGGAGTTTTGTTTCTAAAGTTTTTTCTAAAAATTTTTGAGAAAATCTTCTAAGTTCTTTTAAAACTTTATCATTAACTTTAACTTTTAGAAAAACTTTTTTATTTCGAGAAAAAATGAGCTTTAAGAGTTTAAGAAGATGCACCGAAATTTCAAAAGCATCATCAACTTTTTTTTTGCATTTTTCACAAACAAGCCCTCCTTCTTTTAAGGAAAAATAAAAATGGGGAAAAAGAAAATCTTTAATTTTTTTCTGACACAAAACACATTCTTGAATCTGGGGACAAAATCCAAAAAGAGAAGTCAAATTTAAAATAAAATAAAGAAAAACCAATTCTTCTTTTTCCAAAGATTCTTTTTCAAAATCTTCAAAAATTTCCTCAAGCAATTTCCAAAGATTCTCATCCTTTTCCTCTCCACCCAAAAAGCAAAGCAAAAGAAAACAAAAAAGAGACATTTTTTTTGCCCTGCGAAAACTTTTTTTAATATTTGAATAATCTTTAATTAAACAAGCGTCTGTAAGAATGTAAAAATTTTTTCCTCTAATAAATTCTATTTTTACCTGACTGAAAAGTTGCATTGCCATTTTTAGTTTAGCTTTAATTTTTCTAATACCTTTTGCTAAAAGCTCAATTTTTCCAAAATCTTTAGTAAAGCAAAAAAATATCTTATCGTTTTCTTGAAATGTTTCCTCCCCCAAAACAAAACCAAGGGTCCGATAGATTTTATATTCCATAAAAAACTAAAGAATATAAACTGAAGCCTCTTTTTTATCAATTTTTATTTTTCTTAAAAGAGAAAATTTTTCTGGTTTCTTAAACTCTATTTTCTCTATAATTGCTCTTTTTTTGAGATTTTTGTCAAAATCTCTAATTATTTTTTTAATCTCTTCTGGGCATTCAAAGAAAACTTTTATTTTATTTTCTTTTCTTAAAGAAAGTTTTTTTCTCATATCCTGAATTTGCCTTAAAATTTCTCTTAAAATCCCCTCCTTTTTGAGTTCAGATGTAATTTTTGTATCCAAAAAAACATCAAATTTTCCTTTCTCAAAAGAAACTTTTTTTACATTTAATTCTTTTTTAATTATCTCAACAAAATCTTTTTTAAGAGAAGCTCCAAAAATTTTAAGCTCAGATAAGGGTTGTCTCACTTTTATTTGGGCTTCTTTTCTCCGCTTAAGCCCTAAAGAAACAATTTCTCTTGTTTTTTCCATTTCTTTTTCAATTTTTTCTTTGAGTAATCTTTTTTTAATCTTTGGAAAATTTTCTAAATGAACGCTTCCTCTTTTTTGAACTTTTTGCCAAATAATCTCACCCAAGAAAGGCAAAAACGGAGCCAAAATTTTTGCTAAAGAAAGCAAAACTTTCCTTAAAGTCAAAAGATACTCTTTCTTTTTTTGATAAAATTTTTCTTTTGAAACTCT
>CAZRAI010000050.1:0-3931 GCA_964598115.1 uncultured Candidatus Saccharibacteria bacterium
CGGCTTAGAGCGCCACCTCGGCGTGGTGGAGGTTGTGGGTTCAAGTCCCACCGGGTCCAAAAATTTGATAGAATATTTATGCCAAAAAAGAAAAAAAAGAAATTAATAAAACTTCAATGTCAAGAATGTAAAAGGGTTAATTATTACACCAAAAAATCTCAAAGATCCACTGATTTACAAAAAAAACTTTCTTTAAAAAAATTTTGTAAATGGTGTCAAAAACATACCTTACATAAAGAAAAAAGATAAATGGGGCCGTAGTTTAACTGGTAAAACGGCGGTCTCCAAAACCGCTGATCCTGGTTCGAGTCCAGGCGGCCCTGAGAAAAATTAAGATTAAAAGAAATGAAAAATCATCTTTTGCATGCTGTTTTAATTCCGGATGGAAACAGAAGATGGGCAAAAAAAAGAGGCTTTTTACCTTGGATCGGGCATCGCTCAGGAATGAGAAATTTAGAAAAACTCCTTGAAAAATGGCAAGAGATAGGTTTTCCTTATTTCACTTTTTGGGGTTCCTCCTGGGATAATTTAACTAAGCGCTCAAAAAGAGAAGTTGAATTTTTAATTAAAATTTTTGAGGAAAGTTTTAACAAACTTGCAAAAAATAAAAAAGTTCATCAAAACGAAGTGAATATAAAAGTTATTGGAAGATGGGAAGAAATTTTTCCTGAAAGCACGAAAAGATCTGCAAAAAAAGTGATGGAAAAGACAAAAAATTATAAAAAGTTTTTTTTAACTTTACTGATGGCATATGACGGAAGACAAGAGATGATTTCTGTTTTTAAAAAAATAGTGGATGAGGTTTTACAAAAAAAAGAGAAAATAAACATTAACGAAAAAACAATTGAAAGATATTTATGGACAGGAGAACTTCCTGACGTGGATTTAATCATTCGAACTGGATGCGAGGGTGATCCTCATAATTCAGCCGGTTTTATGATGTGGAAAACAAGTTATTCTCAGTTTTATTTTACTAAAACTTTATTTCCTGATTTTTCTCCAAAAGAGTTTGAAAAAGCAATTAATGATTTTAAAAAAAGAGAAAGAAGATTTGGAAAATAAAATATATGGCCAAAAGAAACAGAGTTAGCATTACTTTAAAAAAAGAAATTTTATCTTTACTTGATGAAAAAATAATTGATCATCAAAAAATTAGAAATCGCTCACAAGCAATTGAGTATATCTTATCCCAAGCACTTTTGCCCAAAATTAAAAAATGTTTTATTTTAGCCGGAGGTAAAGGAAAAAAAATTCGCCCTTTTAGTTTTGAAATTCCAAAGCCAATGCTTCCAGTGAAGGGAAAGCCAATTCTTGAGTGGCAAATTGAACTTTTAAGGGAAAATGATATTCGGGAAATTATTATTTTAATAGGACACTTAGGAGAGAAAATTAAATATCATTTTGGAGATGGTAAAAATTTTGGAGTAAAAATTACCTACCTTGAACAAAAAGAAAAAGAAATTGGAAATGTTTATGCTCTTCATCTTGCACGTCCTTTTTTGGAAGGAGAAAGCTTTTTAATGCTTTATGGAGATATTTTAATAGAAATAGATCTTAAAGAATTTATAAATTTTCATCTTTCTTCCCAGAATATTGCCACAATTGCTTTAACTACCCTGCCTGAAGTTGCTCCTTATGGAGTAGTAAAACTTAAAGGACCCAAAGTTGTTTCTTTTAAAGAAAAACCAAAAGAAACTCTTTCATCAAGAGTTATCAGCGCGGGTCTTTTCTGTTTTGAGCCAGAAATATTTAAATTTGTTTCAAAATCAAAAAAAGAAAGGCTTGAAGAAAAAGTTTTTCCTCAATTGGCAAAAGAAAAGAAACTTGGAGGATATGTTTTTGAAGGAAAATGGTTTGATATTGGCACTCAAGAAGACTATGAAAAAGCCTTAAAAGAATGGAAAAATGAAATCTAAAAACCAAAAATACAATCACAAAAAGATTGAAAGAAAATGGCAAAAATTTTGGAAAAAAGAAAAGATATTTTCTGCAAAAGATTTTTCAAAAAAGAAAAAACTTTATGTTTTGGATATGTTTCCTTATCCTTCAGCTGAGGGTTTGCATGTCGGTCATCCAAGAGGGTATGTTGGTTCTGATGTTTACTCTCTTTTTAAAAGAATGCAAGGATACAATGTTTTACACCCTATGGGATGGGATGCCTTTGGTTTGCCTGCAGAAAACTTTGCTATAAAGACAGGCACCTCTCCAAAAATTTCAACTGAAAGAAATATCAAAAGAATGCGAAAACAACTTAAAACTTTGGGTTTTTCTTATGATTGGTCAAGAGAAATTAAAACCTGCGACCCTTCATATTATAAATGGACTCAATGGATGTTTTTAAAACTTTTTGAAGCAGGACTTGCATATCGAGCAAAAATTCCGGCAAACTTTTGTCCTTCGTGTAAAACAATTTTAGCCAATGAACAAGTAATTGATGGAAGATGTGAAAGATGTTCTTCTGAAGTTTATCAAAAAGAAGTTGATCAATGGCTTTTTAAAATTACAGCCTATGCTGAAAGATTGCTTAAAGATTTAGATAAGATTGATTGGCCAGAGGAAACAAAAGAGATGCAAAGAAACTGGATAGGGAAGTCTGAAGGAGCGAAAATAAAATTCAAAATAAAAAACACTCCATATGAAATTGAAGTTTTCACTACAAGACCAGATACTCTTTTTGGAGTTACTTTTTTAGTTTTGAGTCCTGAGCACCCTCTTTTAGAGAAAATTAAAAAAGAAGCCAAGAATAAAAAAGAGATTGAAAACTACATTCAAAAAACCAAAAAAAAGACAGAACTTGAAAGAATTTCTTCAAAAAAGAAAGAAGGGGTTTTAATGAAAGGAGTTTTTGCTCTGCATCCTTTTTCTCAAGAAGAAATACCCGTTTTTGTTGCAGATTATGTTTTAGTGCATTATGGTACCGGAGCAATTATGGGGGTTCCTGCTCATGATGAAAGAGATTTTGAATTTGCAAAAAGATATAAACTTCCTATTATTTATGTAATCAAACCCCCAAAAGGTCGTTTTGAGGAAGTTTATGAAGGAGAAGGATATCTCATAAACTCAGATAAATTTTCAGGTCTTTTTTCAAAAAAAGCAAAAAAAGTTATTACAAAAGAACTTAAAAAAAGAAATCTTGGAAAATTTAGCGTTTCCTACAAGTTAAGAGATTGGGTAATTTCTCGTCAAAGATATTGGGGATGTCCTATTCCAATGATATTTTGTGAGAATTGTGGTTGGCAAAAAGTGCCTGAGAAAGATTTGCCAGTGAAACTTCCTCAAATAAAAGATTTCAAACCTTTGGGAGATAAATCTCCTTTGGCTAAAGTAAAAAATTTTGTTGAAACAAGATGTCCTAAATGCAAAGGAGGGGCTAAGAGAGAAACAGACACTATGGATACTTTTGTTTGTTCTTCCTGGTATTTTTTAAGATATGCTGATCCAAAAAATAAAAAAGAATTTGCTTCAAAAAAATTTTTAAAATATTGGCTTCCAGTTGATCTTTATATTGGGGGAAAGGAGCATTCTGTTTTGCATCTTTTGTATGCAAGATTTTTGACAAAAGTTCTTTATGATTTAGGTTATTTAGATTTTGATGAGCCTTTCTTAAAGTTGTGTCATCAAGGAATTATTTTAGGACCCGATGGACAAAAGATGTCAAAATCAAGAGGAAATGTAATCAATCCTGATGATATTGTTGAAAAATACGGCGCAGATACATTAAGAGTTTATGAGATGTTTATGGGACCATTTGATAAAGAAGCTCTATGGTCAACTCATGGAATTGAAGGTGTAAGGAGATTTTTGGAAAGAGTTTGGAAAATGCAGTTTAATTTAAAAAAGAAAACTTCACCCAAACTTTTATCTTTGCTTCATCAAACAATCAAAAAAGTAAGTGAAGATATTGAGAATTTTAAATTTAATACCGCTATTT
>CAZRAI010000051.1:0-3752 GCA_964598115.1 uncultured Candidatus Saccharibacteria bacterium
TTTGTAAAATTTTAGATTTTGGGAAATATCTTTATCAGCAAAGAAAAAAAGAAAAGAAACTTAAAAAAAAACAAAAAAAAGGTATAATAAAAGAAATAAGAGTTTCTTTTAGAATTTCTGAACATGATCTTGAAATAAAATTCAAAAAAGTTGAAAAATTTTTCAAAGAAGGATTTAGGGTGAAAGTTACCATGTTTTTAAGAGGCCGAGAAAAAGCACTTAAAGATTTTGCAAAAGAAAAATTAAAAGAAATTTTAAAAGAACTTAAAAAGAAAATGGAATTTAAAATTGAAGGGCAAATCAGAAAAACGGGAAAAGGTTGGGAAGTGGTTATTTATAAATAAAAATTTTTTTATTTATGAAAGTGAGAAAATCAATTTTAAAAAGATTTAAGTTCACCAAAAAAGGTAAAGTTTTACATTTACCGGTAGGACAAAACCACTTTCGAGCAAAAAAACGTCCAAAAACTAAAAGACAGAAAAGAAAACTTGTTCTTTTATCAAAAAATCTTTTGCGAGCCTTGAGGAGATATCTTTACTTTGCCCCCCGAAAAAAGAAAAAAAAATAAAACATGACAAGAGTCAAAAGAGGAAAACTTCATACCAAAAAAAGAAAAAAACTTCTAAAGCAAGTTAAAGGATTTAAGTGGGGAAGAAAAAAATTATTAAAACTTGCAAAAGAAGCCCTTTTGCACAAATTTCGACATCAATATGTCGGAAGAAAGCTTAAAAAAAGAGAGAAAAGGAGACTTTGGCAGGTAAAAATCAACGCAGCTGTAAGACAAGAAGGACTTTCTTATTCAGAATTTATTCGTCTTCTTAAAAAAAAGCAAATAGAACTCGATAGAAAAATACTTGCCTATTTTGCCGAACACCAACAAGAAATTTTCAAAAAAATTGTTGAAGAAGTAAAATCTTAAAATTTCTCAGAACAATCAAGATATTTTTTGGTTTTAAGATCTTTTATTTTACATTCAATTCTTTTTTGAGTTTTCTTTGAAATAAAATTTGCTATTTTTTCAAAGGAGTGATTTTTGGGGGAAAAATTTCTATTAAAAAGGAAACTTCTTCCATCTACAGTTTTAATCTCATACTCAGAAGCTGGTTCATACTCACCTGTTTTCAAAATTCTTCCTTTAATTAAATAAATGCTTTTAATTTTATCCCAAGAATAAAAATTTTCTTTCCCTAAAGAAAACCAGGGATTATGATAAATTCCATTTTGATCAATTTTTATCCACCAATCTATGCTCAAAATAACAGGAATTATAAATAAAAAACCAAAAACCAAAATTATCCAGTGATACTTCTCCATTCTTTTCTCTAATTTTTCTATTTCTTTTGGATTTTCAGGATCTTCTACAAGATTTAACCATCCCCACAGAGCTAAATAATATTTTTTTCTTTTATCTTTTTCTATTCTTTGAACCCTTGAGAAAATAAACTTTTTTCCGAAAAAAATATCAAGAAATAAAACGATTGCACCAAAGGTAAAAAACATAATCGGCAAAAAGAAAGGAAGAGAATTTATCACCAAAATATCATAAAATTCTTTTTGAGAAGTTTTTAAAATGTATTTTTGAATTTCTCTAGCAAAAAAATAAAGAAATAAAGAAAGTAAACTAAAAAATACAAAAAAAGCGATTAACCAAAAAAGATTCATTTTCCTATTAAGAGAAAAAGGATTTGTTTTGATTATTTCTCCCTTTTTGGGAAGAAATTCTCTGAAAATATAAAGGAGAAAAACTAATCCAAAACTTATCAAAAAAATCTCTTTCATAAATTATAAATTTTAAAAAAATTTCAAAAATTAAAAAATTTGTTAACAAATTTGGCCGATCGGACAATTTTGTTAACAAAATTCATTCCATTAACAAAAGGGGGTCGTTCTCTTTAACTCTTTGATTTTCTTTCACAAATATTTTTTTAACTTTTCCTGAAAATTCAGACAAAATTTCATTTTCCATTTTCATTGAAAAAAGGCTCATTACTTTTTGATTTTCAAAAACCTCATCTCCTTCTTTAACAAAGATTTTATAAACAATCCCTGCAATTGGAGCTTTAATAATTTTTTCTTTTTTTCCTTCTGAAATTAAAACTTTTTTTTCCTCTTTTTTTTCAAAAGGTTTCTCTATTTCTTTAACTTCTCCTTTTTCATCTTTTTCAAAAAAGAATTTTTCTCCCTCAATTAAAACAGTAATCTTTTTATCGTCAATTTCTTCAATTTGAATCTCTTTTTCTTTTCCTAAAAATTTAATTTTAAATTTCATAAAATTCGTCCCTCATCTGAGAAAAAATTTTTTCTTTTTGCCACAAAGAAATTTCCTTTTTTGAAAAATCTTTTTCTTTTTTTAACTCAAAGTATATCCTTGCCAAAATTTTGGCAATTTCTTTTTTGTCAATTTCTTTTGAAATAAAACTTTCTTTTCCAAATTCTTTTTTCATTTTTCTCATTTCTTTTTTTAAAAAGTTTTTCTCTTTTTTAAGAAACTCGGTCGTATAAATTCCTTTTTTAAATTTTTCATTTTCTAAAATTATCAAAAAAAGAGGGAGAGTTGTTTTTGTCCCTTTTATTTTAAGTTCAGAAAGTGCCATTTTTGCTCGCTCAATTACCTCTTCTCTTTCTGAGCCATAAATAACAATTTTCATTATCAACGAATCAAAGTAAGGTAAAATTTCAACTCCTTCTTTCAAGAAGGTATGAATTTCTATTCCTTTACCACAGGGAATTTCAATCTTTTCAATTTTTCCAAGAGAAGGTAAAAAATCAGAGAAAGGGTCTTCGGCATTTATTCTAAACTCGATTGCATGACCTGAAAGTTTAATGTCTTTTTGAGAAAAAGAAAGTTCCTCAGTTTCAGCAATTTTTATTTGTTCTTTTACAATATCAACACCCGTAATCTTCTCTGTTACCGGATGCTCTACTTGCAGTCTTGGGTTGACTTCTAAAAAATAAAAGTTTTTTTCTTCATCTACTAAAAATTCTATTGTTCCTGCTGATTTATATTTGATATATTTCGCAATCTTCAAAGCTATCCCTTTAATCTTTTCTCTTTCTTTTCTTGATAAAAAAGGAGAGGGGGCTTCTTCAATTAATTTTTGATGTCTTCTTTGAATGGAACATTCTCTTTCATAAAGACACAAGGCTTTACCTTTTCCGTCTCCTAAAATTTGAAACTCAATATGATGGGGGTTTTTAATAAATCTTTCCATAAAAATTTCTTTTGAACCAAAAGAAGTTTCCATCTCACGCGAAAGTTTCTCAAAGATTTCTTTTATTTTTGATTTTTCTTTTTTCTCTACAATTGTCATTCCTCTACCCCCTCCTCCATTAGCTGCTTTAAAAATAAAAGGAAACCCTACTTTTTTTATTCCTGAAAAAAGTTCTTTTTCGTTAGTGATCGGCCTTTCTCCTCCTTCAATTACGGGAATTTTTAGTTTTTTGGCAATTTTTTTGGCTAAAATTTTATTTCCTAAAGTTTTGATTGTTTCGGGTTTGGGTCCTAAAAATTTAATCCCATTAATTTCGCAAAGTTTTGCAAAATCAGCATTTTCTGCCAAAAATCCATAGCCAGGATGTAAAGCATCAACCCGTGCTTTTTTAGCAATTTCAACAATTTTTTTTTGATTTAAAAAACCAGAAATTCCTTC
Source organism: uncultured Candidatus Saccharibacteria bacterium (assembly GCA_964598115.1). GTDB lineage: Bacteria > Patescibacteriota > Minisyncoccia > Minisyncoccales > CAZRAI01. The sequence continues at coordinate 3,651 of CAZRAI010000051.1, forward strand.
TTCTCCTAAAAAATAATACTCATCTGCAAAAAAAACCTCAGGAAAGTTTTTCTCATCTCCTTTTTGAGGACACAAAGCAACAGTTTTTTTACCCATCTCTTT
>CAZRAI010000052.1:0-3724 GCA_964598115.1 uncultured Candidatus Saccharibacteria bacterium
CAACTACAAAACCATTTTTTTTAAGATTAAGTCCGAATTTTTTAAAACTTTCAATGATATTTTTTTCATTTTTAAAAAAATCAAGATGTTCTTTTTCAATATTTGTAATCACTATCACATTTGGATAATAGTTTAAAAAACCATTTTCATACTCATCAGCCTCAAGGACTAGAATTTTTGATTTTCCCGAACGAAAATTTGAGTTTTTAAATTCTTTAAGTTTTGTTCCAAGGATGCAGGTAGGATCCTTTTTTGCTCTGATGAGTCCTAAAGAAATTAAAGCAGTTGTGGTTGACTTTCCATGACTTCCAGAGACACAAATAGAAAAATATTTTTTTGTTAAAAGCCCCAATGCTTCAGGGAAAGAAAAAACTTTTGCTTTTCTTTTTTTTGCTTCCAAAACTTCAACATTTTTTTTGCAAGCCAAAGAATAAATCAAAGAAAATTTTCCCTTAGGAAGATTTTCTTTTTTATGTCCCCAAAAAACTTTTGCTCCATTTTTTTTTAAAAACTCTGTTATTTCTGATTTCTTGACATCTGAGCCTGAGACTATATGTCCTTTTTTTAAAAAAAATTGAGCTAAAGATGAAGTTCCAATTCCTCCAATTCCTACAAAATGGATTTTTTTAAAAAAATCCTTCATTAATTTTTTCTTTTCCTATACAAACTCCAAAAAAAGAACTTTTTCTAAAATACTTTTGAGCACATTTTTTAATATCTTCTTTTTTAACTCTTTCTATCTCTTTTATCTTCTTTTCAGGAGTGAGAACTTTTTTCTCTAAAAGAAGTTGAGTTCCATAAAAATGGGCTATTTCTTCAGTATCTTCAAGAGATAAAAGAATCTTTCCTTTAAGATATTCTTTAGCACGCTGAAGTTCATTTTCAGAAACACCTTCTTTTTTAATTTTCTCGTATTCCTCAATTATTAAACTTAAAGCTTTTTTTGCAAATTGTGGAGATGTGCCCAAAAAAGTAACAAGAGAACCTATTTCAGGATAAGGAATATAGTTTGTGAAAATATAATAACAAAGCCCTTCTTTTTCTCTTATTTTCTGAAAAAGACGTGAGGACATATTTCCTCCAAGAATTAAAGCCAAAAGTGAAAGAGTATACTTTTCTTTTGAAAATTCTCCAGCACATCTAACACCTACTCCTAAATGCACTTCACTTGTTTCTTTTTGATAAAAAAGAAATCTTTTTTTATTTTCAAAGGAAAGTTTTAACTTTTTGGGAAAAGACCTTCCTTTTTTGATTTTACCAAAATATTTTTTTATATCCTTTTTTATTTTTTTTTGAAAATTCCCAGCCACTGCTAAAATCATATTTGAGGCGTTATAAAATTTTTCAAAAAAAGAGAAAAGTTCTTCTCTCTTTATTTGAGAAACAGTTTGAACGTTTCCTAAAATATCAAAGCCCAAAGAGGTCTTTCCAAAAACAAGATTTTCCCACAAATCATGAATATATTTGGTTGGGGTATCCTTTGTCATTTTAATTTCTTCTAAAATAACCTGTCTTTCTTTTTCTATTTCTTTTTCGTCAAAAAGAGGGTTTCTGAGAATATCTGTGAGTAAATCAAGAGCAACCTCCTCTTTTTTTTGAGGAATTTTTATCCAAAAGCCAGTGAAGTTTTTTGAGGTAAAGGCATTAAATTCTCCTCCCATTCCTTCAATTTCTTTTGAAATTAAAAAAGCTTGGGGGCGTTTTTTTGTTCCCTTAAAAACCATATGTTCTATAAAATGAGAAATTCCCTCAATTTTTTTGGTTTCATATTTTGTGCCTATTTTTACTAAAACAAGAAAACTCACTGAATAAACTTCTTTTTGAGGAACTAAAATAAATTTTAAATTGTTTGAAAGAGAATTTATCTCAAACATTTTTATTTGCGATGAACACTTTTCCCAAAGAAAGAAAATTTTCTCCTTGAAGAGCTTTTTTTATTACTTTCTCAAGCTGAGAAATCTTTACTCTAATTTGACGCATACTTTCTCTGTCTCGCAAAGTAACCGTTTTGTCTTCAAGGGTTTGGAAATCAACGGTTATCGCAAAAGGAGTTCCAATCTCATCCTGCCGGCGATATCTTCTTCCAATTGAACCTTCCTCATCATAAAATGAAAAAAATTTTTCTTTTAAATTTTCATAAATTTTTCTTGCAGTTCGGCAAAGTCTTTTTTCTTTTTTAATTAAAGGAAAAACAGCAACTTTAATCGGAGAAAGTTTAGGAGATAAATGCAAAACAATTTCTTCTTTTCCAGTTTTTTCTCTTCCTTGAGGAATTTTCTCATAAGCATCACAAATAACTGCCAAAAAAACTCTTTCCAGACCTAAAGTTGGTTCAATACAATACGGAAAGTATTCTTTTTTTGCTTCTTTTATTTTGAAATCTTTTCGGGATGCCTCGCTATGTTTTTTAAGATCATAATCAGATCTTTGTGCCAAACCTGCTATTTCTCCCCATCCAAAAGGAAATTTGTAAAGAATATCAACTGTTCTTTTCGAATAATGGGCAAGTTCTTCTTTTTTGTGCTCGTACCTTTTTAAATATTCTTTTTTTATTCCAAGCGTCAGAAAAAATTTCTCCCATTCTTCAAGCCAGTGTTCAAACCATTTTTCATGTTCTTGAGGCTTAACAAAAAACTCAATTTCTGCTATTTCAAACTCCCTTGCTCTAAAAAGAAAATGTCTTGGGGTAATTTCATTTCGGAAACATTTCCCTATCTGGGCAATTCCAAAAGGAATCTTTAAGCGGTATGTTGATAAAATATTTTTAAAATTAACAAACATTCCTTGGGCAGTTTCAGGTCTTAAATAAACCAAATTTCCTTCTTTCTCTACTGGTCCAACATAAGTCTTGAACATTAAATTGAATTTCTTTGGAGAGGTAAAATCTTTTCCTCCACAAAAAGGACATTTATCTTTAATAAAATCTTCTCGAAAACGACGATGACATTTTTTGCACTCTATTAAAAGATCAACAAACTCTTTTTCATGAGAAGACGCTTGCCATACTTTACGAGACATAATGATGGAGCTTTCAATTAAAACAATATTTTCTCTTTTTTTTACAAACTCCTCGATCCAAGCATTTTTTATATTCAAATAAAGCAAAGAGCCTAAAGGTCCAAAATCCCAAAATCCTTCACATCCTCCATAAATTTCAGAGGAGGGATAAACAAATCCCTTTTTTTTACAAAAAGAGAAAATCTCATCAAGCATAAAAAAAATAATATTTTATTTAAAATTTATTTAATATCAAAAATTCTTTTTTGAGGGAAAAAGAGTTCAATTCCTTCATTAGTGAAACTATCTTTTCCTTCAAATTTAGCATCTTCAAAAATAAGATCGTTTTCTTTTTGAGGGATAATTTTAAAAAGCAAAAGATATTTTTTTTCAAAAAATGCAGGGATACTTTTTAAATTTACGGAAAGTTCCCTTGAAATACTATTAAAAGAAATTTCTAAATCTTCTGGAAAAAATTTATTTTCAAATGAGACATTTTGAGGTAAAAGAAAAATAAACTTTGGGTTTTTTATTTCGTTACCTTCGTTTTTAAAAACAACTTCTGCCAAAAATTTAGTTTCTTTGCCAACTTCTGGAGGAAAGTTTCCTTCGGTTTGGAACTTTTCTTTATATTCTGAAGGTAAGTTGTAATAAAAATTTAATTTTAAAGAGAGTTTTGTTTGAATTTTAAAATCAAAAGATTTTTCTTTTTCTTGCAAAAAAACTT
>CAZRAI010000053.1:0-3553 GCA_964598115.1 uncultured Candidatus Saccharibacteria bacterium
GAGGAAAAGCGGTTGCGGTAGCAACAGGAAAAGAAACTGAAATTGGAAAAATTGCCAAAGGGATTTTGCAACAAAAAGAAGAAAAAACTCCTCTCCGAAAGAAACTTGAAGTTTTTTCAAAAAAGATAGCTCTTTTAATCTGCTTGATTTGTGGAGTTCTTTTTTTAGAAGGAGTTTTTATCTCTCAAAAAAATCCACTTGAAGTTTTAAAAACAGCGATTGCAGTGGCTGTTGCTGCTATCCCTGAAGGCTTACCTATTGGTTTAACAATTACTATGGCAGTAGGTATGGCTCAAATTCTTAAAAAAAGAGGTCTTGTAAGAAAACTCATTTCTGCAGAAACCTTAGGATCAACCTCACTTATTCTCACAGACAAAACCGGAACTCTCACTCAAGGAAAAATGCATGTTTCAAAAATCATTCCTTTTGAAGGAAATTTAAAAGAGATTTTAAAAGCAATTTGTATTTGTAATGAAGCCTTTATTGAAAATCCTGAAGAAAAAAATTTTAAAAAATGGAAAATTAAAGGTGCGCCCACTGAAAGAGCTTTATTTTTTGAAGCTAGAAGAAAAGGACTAAAAAAAGAAGAGTTAGAAAAAAAACTTAAAATTTTAAAATTTGAAAGTTTTAACCCTCAAAAAAAATATGCTTCCCTGATTTTTAAAGAAAATGAAAAAAAGATCACTTTTTTTGTTGGGGCGCCAGAAAAATTTTTAAAAAAAACTGAAAAAAAATTAAAAGAAAAAATTAAAAAAACTCTTAAAGAATTTACTGAAAAAGGATTCAGAGTGATTGGAGTTGCCAAAAAAGAAGATAAATTTTATTTTCTGGGATTAGTATTACTTGAAGATCCTCTGCGTGAAGATGCAAAAGAGGCTATAAGAGTTTGCCAAAAAGCAGGGATGCATGTTGTCATCATCACTGGAGATCACAAACTTACTGCAAAAAAAATTGCTTCTCTTTTAGGAATAGAAGTAAAAGATGATGAAATTCTTACTGGCAAGGAAATTGAAAAACTTTCTTTAGAAAAACTTAAAAAAATTTTTAAAAAGATAAAAATTTTTGCCAGAGTTGAGCCAAAACACAAACTTTTAATTACAAAACTTTGGCAAAAAGAAGGAAAAGTCGTCGCAATGACAGGTGATGGAATAAATGATGTTCCTGCTCTAAAACAAGCTCATGTTGGAGTAGCTTTGGGATCTGGAACACAGGTCGCAAAAGAAGTGGCAGATCTTATCTTGCTTGATGATTCTTTTTCAACAATTGTAGCTGCAGTTGAAGAAGGAAGGAAAATTCTTGAAAATACAAGAAAAATCATTGGGTTTTTAATGACATCTTGTTTTGCAGAAATTATTTTAATTGGAAGCAGTTTTATTTTTAAAAAACCCTTGCCAATTTTGTGGATGCAAATCCTTTGGATTAACTTAATTGAAGATGGTCCCTTATCTTTAAGTCTTGCTTTTGAAAATGAAAAAGAAGGATTAATGAAAAAAAAGCCCGAACCTTTAACAAAACCTCTTTTAACAAAAGAGTTGAAATTTTTAATTTTTGTCATTGGGATCACCTTAAACTTAATTTTGGTCAGTCTTTTTTTCTATCTTTTAGATGTGAAAAAATATGCTTTGGATAGAGTGAGAACCATTATGTTTGTTGGATTGGCAATTGATTCTTTGTTTTTTATTTTTGCTTTCCGCTCGTTAAGAAAAAACTTTTGGGAAATAAACCCTTTTTCAAATAAATTTTTAAATATTTCCTGGATTCTTTCCTGGTTTTTACTTCTTTTGCCAATATATTTTCCTCCTTTACAAACAATATTTCACATTTGTGCTTTAACTTTCTCTGATTGGATCTTGCTTTTGGGAGTAGGAATTATTTCTTTCACTCTTATCGAAATCTCAAAGTTACTGTTCAAAATAAAAAGTAAAACTTAAAGCCTTTTTACGTACTCTCTACTCTCAGTATTAATTAGAATTTCATCTCCTTCTTTTATAAAAAGAGGAACTTTAAGCTCATAACCTGTTTCAATTTTTGCTTTTTTTGTTTTAACATCAGCACCACTTCCTTTTATAGGAGGCGATGTTTCAACTACCTTGAATGAGAGTTTTAAAGGGAGTTTTATTGAAATTGGTTTTTGTTTGAAAAACAAAAGTTTGACTTCAATTTTTGGTCTTAAAAAATTCTTAAGAGTTCCGACATTTTTTTCTTCAAAAAATACTCTCTCTTTTGGATTATCTTTTTTAACAAAACAAAACTTTCCGCGATGGGAATAAAGAAAAATAAAATTTTCTTCTTCTATGTCTATCTCTTCAAATTCTTCCTCTCCTCTAAAAGAAAAAATAAACTTCTCTTGGGTTAGCAAATTTAAAAATTTAACTTTATAAACCGCTTTTCCTCTTCCGAGATGCTGATGCTTTTTTTCTAAAACTTGACAGGGAGTATTTTTAAAAAGCACAAAATCCCCTTTTTCAAGTTCACTTAAAGAAAGCATAAAAAAAAATTGCCCCCGGGAGGACTTGAACCCCCAACCCCCGGCTTAAAAGGCCGTTGCTCTACCAGTTGAGCTACGGGGGCAAAAATAAATAAAGAAACTTTATAAATTTATAATTCAATTTTATCCTCTTTTTTATTTCTGTCAATGTATCTTTTAAAAGCAATTTTGAACCAAGGGGTAAAAATTTGAGGGTATTTTTTTATCTTTCTTTTGAGATTTTTTATCTTTTCCCATTTTATCCCGGAAATTTCATCTGGATTGAACTCAATTTTTCCCTCATACTCTCCTTTAAGAATTCCACAAATTTCTCTTTCTGCTTTTTTGCCATAGGGTGCAAAATAAAAAAATTTTCCTAAAAATTTAAGTTTGCAAGAAAATCCAAGTTCTTCTTTTAAGCGTCTTTTTCCTGCAGAAACATAACTCTCACCTTTTTGGGGATGAGAGGCACAAGTTCCATCCCAATATCCTGGAAATAAAGGTTTTTTTGGAGATCTTCTTTGTAAAAGAATTTCATCCTTTTTTCTAAAAATTAATACTAAAAACCCGCGATGCAAAATTCCTTTTCCTTGATGCGCTCTTTCTTTCTCTAAAAGTCCAATTTCTTTATCTTTTTTGTCAACTAATAAAACAAATTCACTCACAGTTTTTTGCTTTTCTAAAACCTTTCTTTTCTGCTTCTTTTGGTGAAGAAAACCAAACTTGATTTTCTTCTTTAATTTTTTTTGAAACTTTACACCAAGGAAAAAAATAAATTTTTGATTTTTTACTTCCTACAACGGGGACTTTTAAGAAATCTTTGAAAGAAACTTCTTCTTTTTTGATTTTTTCTGATGCTTCCAAAAAATTAATATAATCTTTGGTTCCCAAATAATATCCTAAACTAAATGAAAAAACACTCAAAAATAAAATTCCTAAAAGAAAAATAATGTTTTTTTTGAATCCTTTCAAAAAAGAAAACATTTTTTATATAATATAACATATGGCAAAATCGAAATCTAAATCTGCAACCAGAGGTTCAAGAAAAGCCCGTCCAAAATACCTTGGAGTAAAAGTAGGCGATGG
>CAZRAI010000054.1:0-3509 GCA_964598115.1 uncultured Candidatus Saccharibacteria bacterium
GATTGCACTCAAGGAGAAAAAGGTTATGTTCTTGAGGGAATTTTACCTTTCAAAAAATTTTTACATGAGATTGAAAAAATTCCTCAAACAAAAACTAAAGTTTGTTTGAATATTGGCTCACCTGAAATTGCTTTCAAAAGCTCTTTTTTACCTGCAGATGGAGTGGGTTTGGCAAGAGAGGAGTTTATTTTTGCCTCTGAAATTAAAGTTCATCCTTTGGCTTTGCTTCATCCAGAAAAAGTGGATAAAAAAACAAAAAAACTTATTGATAAAATTACGGCTGGTTTTTCTTCAAAAAAAGATTATTTTGTTGAAAAATTAGCCCAAGGAATAGGAAGAATTGCCTCTGCTTTTTTCCCAAGAGAGGTTATTGTGAGATTTTCAGATTTTAAATCAAATGAATACAGAGAATTAATCGGAGGAAAATTCTTTGAGCCAGAAGAGGCAAATCCAATGATAGGATTTAGAGGAGCTTCGCGATACTTTTCTGAAATTTTTAAAGAAGCCTTTCTTTTAGAAATATCCGCAATTAAAAAAGTAAAAGAAGAATACGGCTTTAAAAATATTTCAGTAATGATACCCTTTTGTAGAACTCCAGAGGAAGGAAAAGAGGTAAAAAAAATCATTCAATCAGCCAGACTAAAAGGCACAAAAATTTATGTAATGTGTGAAATTCCTTCAAATGTAATTTTGGCAGATGAATTTCTTGGAATATTTGATGGGTTTTCTATTGGTTCAAATGATTTAACTCAACTCACTTTAGGAATTGACCGGGATAATCCTTTGCTTGTAGGAATTGGAGATGAAAGAAACCCCGCAGTTAAAAGACTTATTTCAGAAGCAATTAAAAAATGTAACGAAAAAAAGAAATATTCTGGAATTTGTGGTGATGCTCCATCAAGTTTCCCTGAGTATTGTGAATTTTTAGTGAAAGAAGGAATTGAAGCCATTTCTGTCACTCCTGATGCTTTCTTTAGGGCAAAATTAATAGTAAACCAGGTAGAAAAAAAGATTAAAAAATAACTATGAGAAGACCTTCTTGGGATGAGTATTTTATGATAATTGCAAAGCTTGTTTCTTCCCGCTCAACTTGTCTTTCTCGTCGTTGTGGAGCAGTGATTGTAAAAGATAAAAGAATTCTTGCTACAGGATACAATGGTTCAATGCCAAAAGCACCCCATTGTCTTGATGAAGGAGAATGTTTCAGGAGAAAAATTAAAGTACCAGAACAGGGAAAATATGATTATTGCCGAGCAATTCATGCAGAAGCAAATGCAATTGCTCAGGCTGCAAGACTTGGAGTATCAATTAAAGGAGCGACAATTTATCAAACTCTTTTTCCTTGTTATAACTGCTTGAAACTGATGGCCTCAACGGGAATTAAAAAAGTTTTTTATGAATATGATTATGAATCGCCAGACAAAAAAAGAGATGCGTTTTGGCATCAAGCTGCTAAAGAAAGCGGGATAGAAATAAAAAAACTTGAAGTTTCAAAAGAAACGATTGATTATATTTTGCCTTTCCTTGCCGAAATTACTTCAAAAAGAAGACTTAAGAGTTCTTTATAGAATCAATGAAATTAAAAAAACTTCAAAGTTTATTAAAAAAGCATAACCAATGGAGAAGAGAGTGTATTAATTTAATTGCTTCTGAAAATGTAATGTCACCTTTAGCAGAAAAATTTTATCTCTCTGATTTAATGCATCGTTATGCTGAAGGATTGCCTTTTAAGAGATACTATCAAGGAAATATTTTTTTTGATCAAATTGAATCTTTGGCTCAAAAAGATTTTAAAAGATTTTTTAAGGTAAATTTTTGTGATTTGCGTCCGATCTCAGGGACAATTGCAAACTATGCTGTATTCTGTAGTTTAGGAAAAAGAAGAGACAAAATTATCACCTGTGGTCTTTTTGGAGGATCTCATGTTTCTCATGAAAAAGATGGTGCTGCAGGAATTTTGGGTTTTCAAGTGCACCATTTCAGATTTGATGAAAAAACTTACACTTTAGATGTTGAGGATGCTAAAAAGAAAATAAAAAAAATAAAACCTCGTTTTATTGTTCTTGGAGCATCAGTGATTCTTTTTCCACATCCAATTAAAGAATTAAAAAAAACTTGTGAAAAATATGGTGTTAAAATTATTTTTGATGCAGCCCATGTTTTTGGTTTAATTGCAGGAGGAGAATTTCAAGACCCTATTGCTGAAGGAGCGGATATTATTACCTCTTCTACCCATAAAACTTTTCCTGGACCTCAAGGAGGGATAATTTTGGGAAATGTAAAAAAAGAGTTTCAGAAAGAAATTCAAAGAAAAGTTTTTCCTGGGTTTTTGTCCAATCACCATTTGCACAGAATTCCTCCTTTGCTAATTACCTTATGGGAAATGGAAAAATATGGAAAATCTTATGCCAAACAAATTGTAAAAAATGCAAAAGTTTTAGCAGAAAGTCTTTTTGAGGAAGGTTTCGAAGTTTTAGCAAAAGAAAATGGTTTTACAAAATCTCATCAAGTGCTTCTTGATGTTTCAATGTATGGCGGAGGAAAAAAAGTTGCTGAGACTCTTGAGAGAGCAAACATAATTTTGAACAAAAACATTATTATTAAAGATAAAAATCTTGATCCTAAAAACCCTTCTGGTTTGCGTCTTGGGGTTCAGGAGATGACTCGTTTTGGAATGAAAGAAAAAGAAATGAAAATCATTGCAAAGTTTATAAAAAGAGTAATTTTAGATAAAGAAAAACCAGAAAAAGTTAAAAAAGATGTGATTGAGTTTAGAAGAAATTTTCAGAAAGTAAAATACACATTTTCTCAAAAGTTATGAAAAAAAATCCTTTTTCTGGGAAGTTCATTGTTTTTGAAGGAATAGATGGAGCAGGAAAATCAACTCAAGCAGGGATTCTTTATCATTTTTTGAAAAGAAAGAAAATAAAAGTTCATTTAACCCATGAGCCAACTTCTTTTTTAATTGGGGGAATTATAAGATCGTCTCTCTCTCATGATTGGCAATCTCCACCTGAGTGTTTACAACTTCTTTTTGCGGCTGACCGGTCTTATCATTTAGAAAAAGAAATTCTTCCCTTGCTTAAAAAGGGGATAAATGTAATTTGTGATCGTTATTTTTTCTCATCAATTGCTTTTGGAGGATACGAGATTGATGATATGGACTGGCTTTTCCAAATCAATCAAAGGTTTTTTTTACCAGATATCGTTTTTCTTTTAGAGGTTTCTCCAAAAACAGCCATTTCAAGATTAAAAAAAGAAAGATATTCTTTAACTCTTTTTGAAAAAGAAGAAAAATTCAAAAAAATTGCTCAAAAGTTCAAGTTTCTTTCTAAAAAATTTAAAAATATTAAAATAATTGACGGAGAGAAAAAAATTGAAGAAGTTTTTGGAAAAATAAAAAAAGAAATAAAAAAACTTTTTAAAATTTAAAATGAAAGCCAAAATTGGACTCGAAATTCATCTTGAACTTAACACAAAATCAAAAATGTTTTGCTCTTGTAAAAATT
>CAZRAI010000055.1:0-3399 GCA_964598115.1 uncultured Candidatus Saccharibacteria bacterium
AAAATTTTTTGTCCTTCAATTTCTCCTTTGATTTTAGGACCCTGAGAAATTTCCCAATTTTGGCAGTTAAGACAAGAAAAATTGCATCCAACTGTCGCAATTGATAAAGAATCGGTTCCCGGATAAAAATGAAAAAGAGGTTTTTTCTCAATAGGATCTATATGCAAAGTACAAACTTTTCCGTAAACTAAAGAATACAAAACTCCGCCTCGGTTTTCTTTTACCCCGCAGATTCCTCTTTTTCCTTCATCAATGACACAATAATGAGGACAGCAAAGACATTTGACTTTATTTTTTTCAAGTTTTTTTTGTAAAATGACTTTTTTAAGCATTTATGAAAAAAAGAGTATTTTTAGCCTTTCCTTTAAAAGAACCTCTTATTTCCTTTTTATCAAAAATTCAAAAAAAATTCAAAAACGAGGGATTAAAGTTTGTAAAAAAAGAAAATCTACACATTACTTTGTTTTTCTTTGGGTATTTAGAAAAAAAAGAAATAGAAAAGCTTTTAGAAATTCTTCAAAAAAATATTCCTTCTTTTCCTCAATTTTTTGTTTTTTTGAATGAAATTTTAACTTTTCCTGAAAAAAGACCTCGAATGATTTGGGCAAAAGGAGAAGCTGAAGAAATTCTTTTTGATTTAAGGAAAAAACTCGCTCAAGAGTTTAAAAAAGAAAAAATTCCTTTTGATGAAAAACATTTTTTGTTGCATATCTGTCTTGCAAGAAAAAAAGGGAAATCAATTGGTTTTAAAGTTCGAAAAAGAATTTCAATTTCTTTTAAAGTGGAAAAACTTACTTTTTTTGAGAGCGTTTTAAAAAGAGGAGGACCTTTTTATAAAGAAATTTCAAGTTTTCCTTTAAAAGAATTAAAAGTATAATTTTAGAAATATGCAAAGAAAGTCTTTAGATCAAATTTTGAAAGAGAGAGAAAAAAAAATTGAAAATTTCAAAAAGGAGGGAATTTATCCTTACTCTCAAGAATTTGAAAAGCCTGATTTGATAAAAAATGTGCTTCAAAAATTTGATAAAGAAATTGGAAAAGAGAAAAAAATTACAGGAAGAATTTTTTCAAGAAGAGAACATGGGGGTTTAATTTTTTGTGACATAAAAGATGGAACCGGAAAAATTCAGGCAGTTTTTCAAAAAAACATTTTAGGAAAAAGAGATTTTTCTTTTTTTAAAAAAAATTTTGATATTGGAGATATTATTTTTGTAAAAGGAGAACTTTTCTTAACCAAAAAAGGGGAACGCTCAATTAAAGTGAAAAAATATCAAATTTTAACTAAGTCTCTTTTGCCTTTACCTGAGAAATGGCATGGCCTGAAAGATATAGACGAAAGATTTAGGAAAAGATATTTAGATCTTTTAATCTCAGAGGAGGTGAAAAAAAAGTTTATTTTAAGATCAAAAATTATTACAAGTTTAAGAGATTTTTTAGAGAAAGAAGGCTTTTTGGAAGTTGAAACACCAATTTTACAAAAAGTTTATGGAGGAGCTTCTGCAAAGCCATTTAAAACTTATCTTTCTGCGCTTAATTTACCTTTATTTTTAAGAATTGCTCCTGAAATTTATTTAAAAAAAGTTTTGATAGGCTCTTTTTTGCGAATATATGAAATCGGAAAAAACTTTAGAAATGAAGGAATAGATAGAGAACACAATCCTGAGTTTACCTTTCTTGAATTTTATGCAGCCTATTTCCGTTTTGAAGATTTGCTTAAATTTACTGAAAGAATGCTAAATTTTGTGGTAAAGAAAGTTTTTGGAAAAGAAGAAATTTTTTATCAAGGACAAAAAATCTCTTTTACTTTGCCTTTTAAAAGAAAAAAATTTTTTGATTTTTTGAAAGAAACGACTGAATTAGATTTTGAAAAAATGTCTTTAAATGAAGTGCGAAAAATTGCTCAAAATTACGAGGTGAAAGATATAGGAAAAAAAGAAAAAGCAAGGTTAATTGATGATATTTTTAAAAAAGAAAGAAAAAAGATAAAAGGACCTTTGTTTTTGCTTTATCCTCCAATTGAACTAACTCCTTTAGCCAAAACCTTACCTCAAAATACCTCTTTGGCTCAAAGGGCAATTTTAATTGCGGGTGGGATAGAACTTGTTAATGAATTTCAAGAAGAAAATGACCCCTTTTTACAAGAAAGGCGTTTTTTGGAACAAAAAAAACTTTTTAAAAAAGGAGATGAAGAATTTCACCCTTATGATGAAAGTTTCATTGAGGCACTAAAATATGGAATGCCACCAGCCTGTGGATGCGGAATAGGAATTGATAGATTAGTGGCTTTACTTACAGATTCCCCCTCTATTAAAGAGGTGATTTTATTTCCTTTCTTAAAAGAAAAAATTAATTAGATTTTATTTCTAAAATTTCAAAAACTTGAGAGGAGTTTCCTTTTTTGAGATTTATTCTATCTCCCACTTTTTTGCCCAAAAGAAGCTTTCCCAAAGGAGATTCATTGGAAATTTTTCCATTTAAAGGATCTGCTTCTAAAGTTCCTACAATTGAAAGTTTTATGATTTTCTTTTTACTTTTAAGAGAAACTTTACATCCAATTTCCACTTTTTTAAATACTTTTCTGTTTTTTATAATTTCTATATTTTCAAGAATGTATTTAATTTTAGATATTTCATTTTCAATTCTTTCTAAATCTTCTTTAAGGTTTTGATATTCGTTTTCAAGAGTGCCTAATTTCCAAAAATTTCCAAAACTTTCTCGCAACTCTTCTAAAACTTTTGCTTTCTTTTTGGTAAGATCTTTTAATTTTTGTTGGAGTTCCTTTTTTTTATTCAAACTGATAAAATATTTCATAAAAATAAAATAATAAACTTAAATATCACACCTTATCATATATACCGCTCATATTCTATTTTTATTTTTTAAAAATTCAAGATATCTTTAAATCAAAAGAGGAGTATTTCTTTCAATTTTCCATTTAGGGGAAATGTTCTCTAAGATTTTTTCTTTTTCAATTTCGCCTTTAAATTTTAAAACTACAAATAAACGATGTTTTCCTTTTGTTTTAGAAACTAAAGGAATGCAGGGTCCAATAACCTCTCCAAAAATTTTATATTTTTGAAAGTTTTCTTTTAAAGTTTTTTTGAGAATTTCCGCCTCTTTTTTTAGAAGAAAATGTTTTTTTCTTTCCATTTCAAACTTCAAAAAATTAAAAAAAGGAGGGAACTTAAATTTTTTTCTTTCCTTTAAAGATTCGACCAAAAAGAATTTAAGATTTTTTATTGCTTTAGCAATTTTTGATTCTTCAAAAAAGGTTTGCAAAAAGAATCTTTCTTTTGCTTCTCCTAAAAGATAAATCAGTGTATGCATCGCTTCTCTTTCAGCAAAAAAATCTGGCAAAGATAAAAGAGAATCTAAAGAGATAATTCCAACAAGGGGAAT
>CAZRAI010000056.1:0-1094 GCA_964598115.1 uncultured Candidatus Saccharibacteria bacterium
AAAAAAGCAAGCCTTTTTTCAATGCCATCGCCATGGAGCCAGGATCAGCCGACTGAGATTTTAGTTTCGCAGAATAAAGGAGAGGACTTCAAAGTTTTTTATAAAACTTTTGAAAAAATTAAAGATTTCAAGGTGATAAAAAAAGAGATAATTTTGATTGAAAATGGCAAACTTTTTAAAATAAAAAAATCTCAAAAAGAAAAATTCCCTCTTCCTTTGCAAGAAAAAGTTTTTTCCTTTGATATTTCTCTTTCTTTCCCTAATCTTTTATATATAGGAGGGAAAAATTTTCTTTTAAAATCAGAAGATGGAGGAAAAAGTTTTGAAAGTGTTTTTCTTCCTCAAAAAGGAGTGGTTTCTCAGATTCAAGCCCATTCCCAAAAACCTGATATACTTTTGATTTTTCTTAGATAAATTTTAAAATAATTAATGGCAAAAATTATTGTTTGTTTTCCTTTTTACAGCGAGAAAGTCAAAATTATAGAAAAAAATATTCTTAAAGCAGGAGCATACCCTTCAGTAAAAGAAATTCTTTGTGTTGGAAAAGAAAAAAATGGATGCTATCAAAAACTTTCAGAAAGATTGCCATCTTTGCAAGAAAAGACCAAAAAGAAAATTACTTTGCTTTTGCAAAAAAAATTTGGTTCTAAAAGATCAGGAAAAGGAGATGGAATGCTTACCGCCCTTGAATATTTTTTAAAAATGCCCTATGAGAGAATCCACTTTTATGATTCAGACATCACCAATTTTTCAAAAAAATGGATTGAGAGAGTGGAGAATAAAAGCAGACAAGGTTTTGATGTAGTGAGATGTTTTTATCCTCGTTCTTCAACCGATGCCCAAATTACATGGCACATTACAAGAACAGGCTTTGCAATTTTATGGCCTCAAACTGAAGTTTCTCTTATCAGACAACCTTTAGGAGGAGAGTTGGCTTTGCAAAAAAAAGCAGTAAAAAAAATTTTTAAAAAAATTTTAAACTTTAATGACTGGGGAATTGATACCGCAATTACTTTTTTTAGTTTTTTTGAGAACTGCTCAATTTATGAAGTTTATATTAAAGAAGGAAAACTTCATAAATATTATGATTCTTT
>CAZRAI010000056.1:1194-3362 GCA_964598115.1 uncultured Candidatus Saccharibacteria bacterium
AAAGTTCAAAAAAGAATGAAAGAATGTCAAAATTATCCTCGTTTTTCTTTTATGACAAAAAAGACATGGTTTGAGACTTTCAAAATTTTAGTTGAGAAATTTAAAAAAGGAGATAAAGATTGGGAAGAACTTCTTTTCAAACTTTGGGTAGCAAGAGTTTTGGATTACACTTTAAAAATTGCGATAAAAGGATACAATTATGCTCTTGATTATTTGGAAAAAATGATAGAAGATTATAGAGACTGGAACTTATGCAAGAAGTCTTAGACTCTTTTAAAAAAGAACTTGAGAAGAGTTTTTTTTGGTTCAAAAAAGAAATTCAAAAAATCAAAGGCTCAAAAGTTTCTCCAGAAATTATAGAGGATATCAAAGTTAAATGCTATGGAGGGGAGTATAAACTCAAAGAGATAGCGTCAATTTCAATTGTAGATTCGCGAACTCTATCAATTGAGCCATGGGACAAAAGCATTCTTAAAGAGATTGAAAGATCTCTATGGCAGGCAAATCTTGGAGCAAAAATTACACCCCAAAAAGATAAAATTTTTTTTGCAATGCCTCTTACAACCGAGGAAGATAAAAAAAATTTATTGAAACTTTTATCTCAGATTATGGAGAAAGCAAAAAAAGCAATGCGTTATCAAAGAAATGAAGTCCTTTCAAAAACAGAAGATATGGAAAAAAATGGAGAAATTTCAGAAGATGAAAAATTCAAACTCAAAAAAGAAATTCAAGAAATTTTTGATGAATTTAAAGACAAAATAGAAAAAGAAAAAGAAAAAAAAGAAAAAGAAATTCTCTCATAAACTTTTTTATGGTAGTTTTTTTGGTAATTTTTTTATCTTTGGGATTTTTAATTTTTTTTCACGAGTTTTTCCATTTCCTTTTTGCAAAAAAATTTGGAGTAAAAGTTGAAAGTTTCTCAGTGGGATTTCCTCCTTTTATTTTCCGAAAAAAGGAAGGGGAGACAGAATATCTTTTAGGTCTTGTTCCTTTTGGAGGATTTGTAAAGCTTTTTGGTGAAGAAGAGAGAATAAATCATCCAAGAAGTTTTTATGGAAAAGAAATTTGGAAAAGATTTTTAATCATTTCTGGAGGACCTTTGGGAAATATCCTTTTAGCCTTTTTTTTGTTTTTTTTGGCTGGAATAATTGGTGCTCCGGTGATTGGAAAAGATTTTAAAGGGGAGGCTCAAAAAAGTTTTTTGCAGATAGTTGAAGTTAAAAAAAACTCTCCTGCTTTTAAGGCTGGAATTAGTCCCGGAGATATAATTTTGGGAGCAAAAGTTGAAAAAAAAATAGAAAAATTTTCAAAAGAAGAAGATCTTTTAAATTTTGTTAAAAAGCAAAAAGGTAAAACACAAACCTTTGTTTTTAAAAGAGGGAGAAAAATTTTTGAAAAAAAAATTTATTTAAGAGAAAGTCCTCCTTCAGATGAAGGTCCGATGGGAATTGCTTTTGAGAGGGTTTTTTTAGTTAAGTTTTCTTTTTTGGAATCTTTTTTGTTATCAGCAAAAAAGATTTACTATCTTACAAGAAGTTTTTTTGAAATTCCCTACAGGATTATTTTTAAAAAAGAAAAAATTCCCCTTGAGGTAAGTGGTCCAGTAGGAATTTCTAAATATTTTTTTATGAGTTTTTATTTGGGAGGGGGTTATTTTTTGCAGTTTTTGGGCGTGCTTTCCTTTTCTTTAGGAATAATAAATCTTTTTCCTTTTCCTGCTCTTGACGGAGGAAGGATAGTCTTTTTAGGAATAGAGGCAATAAGGAGAAAACCTCTTTCTTTGAGAACTGAAAATTTAATCAACCAAATTGGATTTTTAATTTTAATTTTTTTGATGATTTTGGTTACAATTGAAGATATTCAAAAAATTCTTAAATGACCTCAAAAATTTTTAAATTTAAAGTGAAAAACTTTGATTTTGAAAAGACTTTTAAGCAAGGACTTTTTTATTTTTTTTATCAAAAAGAACCCAAAAGAAAAGTTTTTTGGGAAAAAAAGCTTGTTGATCTTTCTTTTTGGCAAAAAGGAGAAGTTTTGTTTATGGAAGTTCAAGGAAAAGTTAAAAATGAAAAAAAACTTCTTCAAAGAATTGAATATTGCTTTGGTTTGAAAGAAGATATGACAAGGTTTTATAAACTTTGCCAAAAAGATAAATTTTTAAAAAAAAT
>CAZRAI010000057.1:0-1639 GCA_964598115.1 uncultured Candidatus Saccharibacteria bacterium
ACCCACGAATAGCGACTTTGCAGGCCGCCGCGTTAACCACTTCGCCACGTGGCCTCAAAAAAATTTAATCAAAATTTGAGATTAATTTCAAGGTTTAGATTTGTTTTTTATCTATCTCTTCTTCTCCAGATAAAATCTTCCACCATTTCTCTGGCTTTTTCATCAGAAAATTGTTGAGGAGGGTGTTTCATCAAATAAGAAGAAGCAGAAATTAAAACTCCACCAATTTTGCGATCCAAAGCCAATTTTGTCATCCTAATAGCATCAATCATACACCCTGCTGAATTTGGAGAATCTTCAACGGATAACTTGAGTTCTATTTCCACTGGAACATTTCCAAATTTTCTTCCCTCAATTCTAATGAAACAAATTTTATTATCTTTTAGAAAAGGCACCCAGTCTGAAGGTCCAATATGAAGATTATCATAACTAAGACGTTTTGAAAGTTGAGATTCAACACTTTCAGTTTTTGAAATTTTTTTTGATTTTAATCTCTCCCGAGAAAGCATATTGAGAAAATCTGTGTTCCCCCCGAAATTTAATTGATATGATCTATCAATAATTACTCCTCTTTGAGTAAAAAGGTTGGTTAATACCCGATGAACAATTGTTGCCCCTACCTGACTTTTTATATCATCTCCAATACAAGGCAAATTTCTCTTTTCAAATTTTTCTGCCCAATTTTTGTTAGAAACAATAAAGACAGGTATTGCATTAATAAATGCCACGCCCGCTTTTAAACAGCAACTGGCATAAAATTCTGTTGCCTTCTGGGAACCGACCGGACAATAATTAATTAAAATTTCTGCTCCTGATTTTTTAAGTTCTCGCACAACATCTACTGGTTTTTCTTTAGCAACCAAAAAAGTTTTATCTTGGGGGTACTCTTTCATATGTCTTGCCATTCCATCTAAAACTGGACCCATTTTTACTTTTACCCCTAATTTAGGAATTTTTTTACAAAATGTCTTTGTGCAATTTGGCAAAGAGAAAATTGCTTCTGATAAATCCTTTCCAACTTTTCTTTTGTCTATATCAAAAGCCGCAACTACTTTTATATCTGAAATTTTATAACCTCCTAAAACATTATGCATCAAGCCAGGAATTAATTCTTTTTCATTTTTGACATTTTTATAATAAAAAATTCCCTGAATGAGACTTGAGGCACAATTTCCCACTCCTGCTATGGCAATTTTGATTTTCTTTCTCATAAAGGTATAATTTGTTTTAAGGTGATATTTTCCAAATATAAAATATTTTATTTATGTAAAATAATTTGTCAAGAAAAAATCAATGAAACCTCTTGAAAGACTAAAAAAATTAAACACCAAAGAAAACTTATGGATTTATATCTTATCCTTGCTTTCTTTGAAAGAAAGGTATGGCTATGAGATTCCAAATCTCATTCAAGAAAAATTTAAATTTAAACCAGGAAAAATTACTCCTTATCGTGTTCTTTACCGACTGGAAAAAGAAAATCTTGTCCAAAGCACTTTTAAAGAAAGAAAAAGAATTTATAAAATTACAAAAGAAGGAAAAAAACTTCTCAAGCAAGCCAAGGAATTTTATGAAAATCTCCTAAAATATGTTTTTAATTGAAGGTGCTCCTTTAACTTTTATCCCTCCCTCAAAAGATGAG
>CAZRAI010000057.1:1739-3190 GCA_964598115.1 uncultured Candidatus Saccharibacteria bacterium
TATGTTTTTAATTGAAGGTGCTCCTTTAACTTTTATCCCTCCCTCAAAAGATGAGACATTTTTTTATTTTTCAGAAAAAAAACTTAAAGAGGGTTCAATTTTTTTGGCTCCTTTAGGGAAAAGAAAAGAGATTTTTTTAACTATCAAATCAGAACCTGCAGAAAAGAAAAAAATTGAAATCAAAAAATTTTATCCTTTCTTTCTAAAAAAAATTGAGAAAATTTTGTGGGAAAAAAGCTTTCTAAAAAAAGGACATATAAAACTTGCCAAAGAAATTTCTGATTATTTTTTTTGCTCTTTTGGAAAAACACTCAAACTCTTTTTCCCACATTATCTTTTAGAAAAAATAAAAAAAGGGAGTCTTAAAGAGGACTTTTCTTTTCCTGAAATTTTGCCACAAGATTTTTTTGAAAAAAAATTTATTTTAACTTCATTTGAGGAGGTCCCTGAAAAAGAAATTAAAAAAGTTATTTCTCAAAAAAAACAAGTTCTTTTTTTGCTTCCGGAAAAGGAAAAATTCACTTTTTTTGAAAAAAAACTCAAAAAACTTTTTCCAAAAATCATTTTTTTCTCCCATAATCTTCCCTTCAAAACTTTCAAAGAAGTCTTTTTTGAAATAAAAAAAGGAAAGGCTTTAATTGTTACCGGAATAAGATCTGCTCTTTTTGCACCTTTTTTAAACCTTTCTTTGGTTTTAATATTTGACCCTCAAAACAAAAATTATTTTTCAGAAAAAGAACCAAAAATCTTTGCTCCAAAGGTGGCTGAAATTTTAACTAAACTTTGGTCAGCAAAAATGATATCTTTTTTTCCATTTCTTTTTCCTGAAGATTACTTTGAATACAAAAACAAAATTAGTTTTTCTTCTAATTTTTTTTCTTTCAAAAAAAATATCAATGAACTCAAAAAAGATCTTTTTGATCTGAGAAAAGAAAAACAAAAAATTATCTCAAAACCTGCTTTAAACTTAATTGAAAAATATCTTAAAGAAAAGAAAAAAATCTTGCTTTTCATTGAAAGAAAAGGCGAAGGAAAAGGAATTTTTTGCCAAGATTGTGGTTGGCAAAAAAAATGCGAAAATTGTGATGCTCCAATGACAGTCCATCAAGAAAATCACGAAAGATTTCTTTTGTGCCATTTTTGTCAAAAAAAAGAGGAAATCCCGGCTTTATGTGAAAAATGCAAAAGCTTCCGGGTAAAAGTCTTGGGCAAGGGAATACAAAAACTTGAAAAAGAACTGAAAAAAAATTTTCCTCAAACAAAAATTTTGAGATTTGAAAAAAATATTTTCTCTTCTCAAGGAGAAGAAAAAAAAGCTTTAAATTCTTTCTTAAAAGAGGGAGAAATTCTCATCACGACTTCTTTAATCTTAAAATATTTTCCTTTAAAGAAAAAAATTCCCCTTGTTGGAATTATCTCTTTAGATTCTCTTTTATCTTTGCCAGATTTTT
>CAZRAI010000058.1:0-3169 GCA_964598115.1 uncultured Candidatus Saccharibacteria bacterium
CCAGAGGTTCAAGAAAAGCCCGTCCAAAATACCTTGGAGTAAAAGTAGGCGATGGCCAAATTGTAAAAAAAGCATATATCCTTGTAAGGCAACGAGGTACAAAATATCTTCCAGGAAAAAATGTTGGTCGAGGAAAAGATAATACTCTTTATGCTCTTTGTGAAGGTAAAGTGAAATTTAAAAAAATAAAAAAACTTTGTTTTGATGGGAAAAAAAGAGTGAAAACTAAAATTGAGGTTATTTCTTCACAATAACTTTACTTGCCAAACCTCGTCCAACTAAAATTTCTTTTTGGTGAATTTTTATCTTTAAAGGGCCCAAAAAATCATTTTTGATCACTTCCATTTCAACATTCTCAAAAATTCCAAGATCTCTTAATTTTCTTTTAGCCTCTCTTCCTGCTTTTATACCTATCACTTTTACTTTCCTTCCAGATTCAATTTCAGAAAGTGATTTGCCCTCAAAAAATTTTTTGATAAATCTTCTTTGAGGCATTCGTTGAAATATTTTCTCCTCAAGAGGATGTGATGCAATTTGAATAACAACATACTTAAGATTTTCTATTTTTCCAAAAAGTTCCTTTTTAAGGTTTTCTACAATTAACTCAACCTCTCTTACTTTTAAAAAGGGACTAAATTTGACTTTCAGTTCTGCAAAACTAAAAAATCCTATCTTTTTTGTTTTTATTTCAGAAAGTTCAATTTGCATCTTTTCGCATATTTTTTTAATTTCTTTTTCAGTTTCAGCATCTCTTTTTCCTAAGAGAGTATCTTGAATTTCTTTTGTAATCTTAAATCCCTCTCTTAAAAGATAAAGCCCGATAAAAATTGCAACTATTCCATCTACTGCTTTGAAATAAGGAGCCAAAAAAAGACCCAGCAAAACCCCACAAGAAGAAAAAGCATCTGCTTTTGAATGTTCAGCATCAGCAATCAGAGTTAAGCTTTTTTGTTTTCTTCCATAAGTTATCTTTAATTTTGCCAAAAAAAGATTTAAAAAAATTGCTAAAATCACAATTGTTATCCCCACAACTGAAAACTCTATTTTTTCACCTTTTAGAATCTTCAAAACTCCCTCATATATAATCCACATTACAGAAAACAAAAGAAGAAAAATAATCAAAAGGCCGGCAATCGCCTCTACATTCTCGTATCCATAAGGATATTCTTTAGAAGGAGGTTTTTCAGCCAATTTAATTCCAATATAAGAAAAAAAAGAAGAAATAACGTCTAAACCAGAGTGCAAACCATCGGCCAAAAGAGCAGTACTTTTTATAGAAAAACCCAAAAAAACTTTAACGCCCCCAAAGAGTAAATTTAAAAAAACACTCAAAAGAGCAATATTTTCTTTTTTCATTTAAATTAAGACAAAAAATTTTTAATTCTTTGAGAAAGGTCATCAAAAGAAAGAAAACCAGTAATTCTTTCTATTATCTTTCCCTCTTTAAAGAAAATTAAAGTGGGTATAGAAATTATTTGATAATTCTGTGCAAGTTTAACATTTTTTTCAACATCCACCTCTCCTAGTTTTATCTCTTTGTATTTTTCAGAAATTTCCTCCAAAATCGGCTTCATTGCTTGACATGGAGGACACCATTCAGCAGAGAAATCAACCAAGACTATTTTTTCTTTTTCTTCCAAAACTTCTTTTTCAAAATTTTTTTCATCAAAAGTTAAAATTGGCATAAACTTACTTAACACATTATAATTCTTTTTAAAAAAAATTCAAAATGAAAACTTTAAAATTTCTACCAAAGTTAATTCGGGATAAAATTCCAGAATTGCTAAAAAAACAAAAAAAGAATTTTATTACAAGAAAATCTAAAAATAAAAAAGAATTTTTATTTTTTCTAAAAAAGAAATTTAAAGAAGAAACAGAAGAACTTTTAAAGGCAAAAAATAAAAAAGAATTTTTAGAGGAACTTATAGATATTGAGGAGTTAATTTTGACTTTTTTAGAATACCTTAAAGTGTCTCAGGAAAAATTCGAAAAAATGCGCAAGGAAAAAATAAAAAAGAAAGGAGGATTTAAAAAGAAAATAATTTTAGAAAAACTTTCTTAATGAAATATTTTGCAATCAAAGCCCTAAAGCAGTTTTAATAAATCCTTTAAACAAAGGGTGAGGAGATAAAGGATAGGATTTAAACTCAGGATGAAATTGCACTCCTAAAAAGAAAGGGTGCCCTTTAAGTTCTATCATTTCAACTAAATTTTTTTCAGGGTTTATCCCTGAAAATATTACTCCATTTTTCTCAAAAATTTTTCGATATTTGTTTTGAAATTCATATCGATGCCGATGTCTTTCATAAACAACACTTTTTTGGTAGCAAGCATAGGCTAAAGTTTCTTTTTTAATCTCGCACTTCCACGCCCCAAGCCTCATTGTTCCTCCATACTCTTTTCTTTTAATCTTCTCTTTTTGTTCTGGCATTAAATCAACAATTTTGTGTAAAGGATTTTCTTTAAATTCAGTTGAGTGAGCATCGCTAAGCTTACAAATATTTCTTGCAAACTCAACTGCCATCAACTGCATTCCAAGACAAAGTCCCAAAAAGGGAATTTTATTTTCTCGGCAAAACTCAATCGCCAAAATTTTTCCCTCACTACCTCTTTTCCCAAATCCTCCAGGGACAATAATGCCATCAAATTCTTTAAGTTCTTTTAAATTATTTTTATTTTGTTCATAATCTTCAGCATCTAGCCAGAAAATGTGAGGCTCTGCCGAGAAAAAATAACTTGCATGCTTGATTGCTTCAATTACTGAAATATAAGCATCCATTAAAATAAATTCACCGGTTCTAAAATATTTCCCTACAATACCAACTTTCACTTTCCTTTTTGGGTTTTTTATTTTTTCAAAAAGATTTTCCCAAGAACTAAGATCTTTTTTCTTTCTTTTGAGTTTGAATTTTTGAAGAATCCTCTCAGTAAGATTTTCTCTCTCTAAATTTAAAGGAACCTCATAAAGGCTCTTAACATCCGGAGCAGAAATAATATCTTTCATATCCACGCCGCAATTAATTGAAATTTTTTCTTTTCTTTCTTTGTCCAGAGGTTTCTCTGAGCGTCCAATGATAATATCTGGCTGAATTCCTGCAGAGTTCAAAGTCCTTACCGCATATTGGGTTGGTTTTGTTTTCATCTCACCAATTGTTTTTGGAATAGGCAG
>CAZRAI010000059.1:0-2928 GCA_964598115.1 uncultured Candidatus Saccharibacteria bacterium
ATTTTTTTTGAAGAAAAAAAGAAAAAATTTTGATTTTCTTGAAAAACTTTTGCTAATTCTTTTTTAAAATACGAGTCTCCTTCTATTTTTATTTCTTTAATTTTAAAAAAAGGTAAATTCAAAAAAAGAAAGAGAAGCAGTCCCCAAAAAACTATTTTCAAAAAAACGTTTCGTTTCTTTTTTTTTCTTTTTTTCCTTTTTCGCATTTTAAAGTCTTCTCTTTTTTCTTCTTATTTTTTCTACAAAATAATTTAAAAGATACAAAAATGATAGAGGATAGTCCTTGGTTTTAATATAAACTTTTTTTTCTCCGCCAAATCCTTTTTTAAAAAAAGTCAAACCATACCAAGGATGAGATTTATTTTCTTTTTCTGCAATACCCCAAAAATTATAAAAAGAACATTTCCTTTTTATCGCCTCTTTTATAGCAAAAAATTGCAAAAGTGAAGATAAAGGAACTTTTGATTTGATTGACGCTCCATGATGATAAAAAGCTCCATTTTGCCAAAAGATAACAAAAGCTCCGGCGAGATATTTTCCTTTATGTTTTCCCAAAAATATCATCACTTGATTATCTTTTTTAAAAACAAAAAATTCTTTTTGAAGATAATCTTTTGAAAAAGGAACAAAATGATGCCTTTTTGCAGTTTTAAAATAAAGATCTAAAAAAATTTTAAGATCTTTTTCATCCTGACTTTTTATTACTTCAGCCCTTTCTTTAATTGCTTTTTTAATTGCCCATCTTTGTCTTTTCTCCATGCCTTTTAAAATATCTTTTTCATTTTTTTCTTCTAAAAAAAGCTCCCAGGTTATTTCAGGATGTAAAAAAATAGGAGCATTTCTAAATCCCAGGGAAGAAAATAATCGATCATTTTCTTTATTTCTTTGCCATAAAGGAGCGATTCTTAAAAAATGCACTTTTTCATTTTTGCCAAGTTCTTTTAGTTTCAAAAAAAGCTTTTTTAAAACTTCTTTTTTTAAAGAGAAATTCTCTTTTTTTATAAGAGGACCATGGGGAACAAATAAAAAATTTCCTCTTTTTGCCGAAATTTTTATCACCAAAGCAGATCCCAAAAGAGTATTCTTTTCAAAAAAACCAAATCTCCAAACTTTTTGGCCTAAACTTTTTTGAAACTCTCCCCAATTCCAACTTTGAAGAAAAGACTTCTTTTTAATTTCTTTTAAAAAGTTTTCCCAAGCTTCCTTTTTTAAAATTTCTTTTATTTCCATCGCGAAAAAAGATAAAAAATTAAAGAGAAAAGGAGAGATAAAAAAATACAGGTTCCTAAAGGAAAAAAGAAAACAAAATTTTTCTTTTTAATTAGAATATCTCCAGGAAGTTTTTCTAAAAAAGGTATTTTCTCAAAAAAAATAAAAAAAACTCCTAACCCAACAAAAAAAATTCCTAATATAAAAAAAAACTTTCCTAAACTCAAAAATAATTTTTCTGACATCTTATTTCATCTTTTCTTTTATTTCCTCCAGAATCTCTTTAGCAATTTCTTTTCCCCCAAACCCAAAAGCAATTCCACAAGCTAAAGCAATTATTCCCACAACTCCATAAATAATGGCTTTGATCAAATCTCGAGCAATTCCTAATTGTAAAAGAATTGCCAAAATTGCAAAAATCCATATCCCAATTTGAACGCCTTTTCCAAAAAGATAAGCATAAGTAATTTTTGCCCGCTCAAGAAAAACAACTACTACTTTAGATGAAAGATCAGCTAAAAAAATCGCTACAATAAAAATTGCTCCTGCGACAATAATGTTGGGAATATAATTTAAAATTTTTTCTAAAAAATCTCTCAAACCAGAAAGTTCTAAAATATCACAAGCTAACAAAAGAAAAACTACAAATAAACACCACTTACCTATTTCTCCAAAAAATTTAGGAAGATTTAAAGAAATACCTGCTTTTGAAAGAAGTTCTTCCCAGCCCTGCTTTTTAAGAATTTGATTCACTCTTAATCTCTTTAAAAATCTTTGAATTACTTCACAAAAAGCACAACAAATTAACCATCCTATAATAACAACACCCAAAGATAAAGCAATTTTCATTAAAGGCTCCATTTGAGAAATTTTGTCCCACAAACTTTGCCACTCTTGCATAAAAGTTTTCTGGGCTCCGGAGGATTTGAACCTCCAACCTCCTGGATGTAAACCAGGTGCTCTACCCTTGAGCTAGAAGCCCAAGTTTGATATTTCAAAATATCAATATATCAGTTAATTTTAGATTTTTTGATCTTTTTATTCAAGCGGACCAGTTATTCGCTGAAGTTCCTCAAGAGAGGTTATTCCTTCAAGAACCCGCAAAAGTCCATCTACTTGAAATGGAATCATTCCTTCCTTTAGAGCTGCTTTTCTCACTTCTTCAACTGACGGAGCACTTGGAATTATCTTTTCAATTTCTCCTTTTATTTGAAACATCTCAAAAATTCCTATTCTTCCCTTATATCCTGTGTTATGACAAAATTTACATCCTTTGGCTCCAAAAAATTTCAAATTGTTTAAATCAAAATTTATCTGAGATTTTATTTTTTCTGGAAGAGAGTTTATTTTTTCTTTTATTTTTTTAATTATCCATGGAGAAGGATGATCTTCAACTTTACAGTGCTCACAAAGACGTCTTAAAAGCCTTTGAGCAATTGCTAAATTTAAAGCTGGTCCAATATTAGAAGGCGTTACTCCCATCTCAATTAGTCTTGGAATTGTCCCTGAGGCATCATTTGTGTGAAGAGTTGAAAATACAAGATGCCCTGTCAAAGCTGCTTGGACCGCAGTGTTTGCTGTATCTTGATCTCTTATCTCACCCACCAAAATCACATCTGGATCTTGACGCAAAGCAGCACGCAAAGCGTTCGCAAAATCATAACCTTTTTCTGGCTCTACCTGAGTTTGAGCAATTCCTTCTAAATGATACTCAATTGG
>CAZRAI010000060.1:0-2897 GCA_964598115.1 uncultured Candidatus Saccharibacteria bacterium
ACAATTTTTATTTCTTTATCTCTTTTTGGAAAAATAACTTTTTCTTTTTTCTTTCTCAAAAACTCTTGGGCAGATTTTTCATCTTTAAAAACAAAAAACTTTTCTCCTACCACTGGAAGATCTCTGAAACCTACGATTATTGCCGCTTCTCCTGGAATGGCTTCCTTTTTTGCACTAAATTCTGGATTTTCAAGAATTCTTACTTTTCCAAAACTTGTTTCTGTGCCAATGATATCTCCTTTTTTAAGAATGCCCCTTTCAACGATAACTACTGCTGAAGCTCCTCTTTTGGGATCCAAAAAGCTTTCAATTACAAAACCTTCGGTTGGTTTTTTTAATGACTTTTTAATCTCTGAAACTTCTGCTAAAAGATTAATCATTGAAAGTAAATCTTCTATCCCCTCACCTGTTTTAGCAGAAGTTAAAACACAGGGCACATTTCCTCCCCACTCCTCAATTAAAACTCCTTCCTCGGAAAGCTCTGCTTTTGTCTTTTCAGGATTAGCTCCTTCTTTGTCAATTTTGTTTATTGCAACAAGCATAGGTATTTTTGCGGATTTTATTACTTTAATTGCTTCTTTTGTTTGTTCTTTTACGCCTTCATTTGCCGCCACAACTAAAACTGCGATATCGGCTACTTTCGCTCCACGGCAACGCATTTCATTAAAAGCTTCGTGCCCCGGGGTGTCAAGAAAAGTAATTTTTTTCCCTTCAAACTCTATTTCATGGGCTCCAACATGTTGAGTAATCCCTCCTGCTTCTTTTGAGGTAAGAGGTTTTTTTAAAATTTTCTCAAGCAAAGAAGTCTTTCCATGATCAATATGTCCTAAAAAAACAACTACAGGAATTGTAGAAAAATCTTTTGGCATAAATAATCTTTTTCATTTTTGGGAGTATCATTTTAGCAAAAAAACAAATTTAAAGAAATTAAAAATTAAAACATTTAAAAGCGATCGCTTTTAAATGTTAATTTTTATCAATTTACATCGGAGGGGGTGGGGTTCGAACCCACACGGGAAAAATTCCCACCGGTTTTCGAGACCGGCCCATTAACCATTTCTGGCACCCCTCCAATTAAGTTGGGGTCCCCCAAACCTCTTTGAGGTTTGGGGAGGTGACGAGAAAACTGGCAGCGTTAATATCATCTCAAACTTGCGTCAAGCAAGTTTGAGCAAAGCTACCAGTTTTCTCGCCAAGCCCGGGGTGGGACTCGAACCCACGACCTCCACATTACCAGAGTGGTGCTCTAACCACCTGAGCTACCCGGGCAATTTTATTAAAAATTGGGCGGGTCAGGGCTCGAACCTGAAACCTCCGGCACGTCAAGCCGACGCTCTGCCAGTTGAGCTACCCGCCCTCTCCGTTAATTAAAATAACAACAATCTCTTAAAATCTCAAGATTTAAAATTCTTTTTTAACAATTTTTACAAGTTTTTTAGGGGTAAGGTCGGTTTTTAAAATATATTTTTTAGCCCCCAAGTCCTCAACTTTTTTTCTAATTTCAGGTGTATCAAAGTTGGAAATCACAATAAAAGGAACTTTTTTTACAAATTCTTCTTTTTTAATTTTTTCTAAAAGCTCATCTCCTGACATTTTTGGCATTAAAATATCTAACAAAACTAAATCAAAGTTTTGAGATTTAAGTTTTTTTTCTGCTTCAATACCATTTTCCGCAACTTCAACTTCAAAACCTTCCTTTTCAAGTTCTTTTTTGTAAAGGTCTATTAATAATCTCTCGTCCTCTACTAAAAGGATTTTTCTCATCGATTTTAATTTTAAAAATAACTTCTCAAAAAATCAATCTAAAAGTTGAACTTCTTCTAATGCAAACGTAACAGGTATAACATAAACACTTTACTTTATTGAGTTCTTCCATCCTTTTTTTCTTTTTGATCTGAGAGGGCATTTTAAATGATTTCCCTTTTCAAAATATTTATTTTATAGAATCAAAATCTTTTGGCAAGTTTTTTATCTCTTTTTTAAAACACAAAACAAAGCACCACTCACTTGCAAAAAAAGAAGGAATAACTTTTTTGAACTCTATAACTGAAGGGAAAATTTTTTTTAATTTTTTTAAAAGATTTTTTAAATGTTTCTTTTCAAGAACACTTCCTGCTTGCAAAGAAATTCCTCCATTTTGGGAAAGAGATTTCTTTAAATTTTTTAAAGAAGAAATTTTAAAAAAGTTTTTTGCCGGAGGAATTTGAGTATCGGTTAAATCTAAAATTACAGCATCAAAATAAGAGTTAAATTTTTTAATAAAATTTTCTCCTTTTTCAAAAAAAACTTTTACTCTTTTGTCTTTTAAAGATTTTTTAAGATTCAAAAAGGGCAAAAATTTTTTTGAAACTTCCATTACTTTTTTATCAAAATCAACCAAAAAAATTTCTTTTAAATTTTTATATCTCAAAAGTTCTCTTAAACATCCTCCATCTCCACCACCAACAATTAAAACTTTTTGAGGTTTTTTTAAAAAATTAAAAAGAGGCAAAACTAAACTTTGATGATAAATTTTTTCATCTTTTTCTGAAAGTTGTAAAAAATCATCTAAAACCAAAATTCTTCCAAAAAAAGTATCTTCAAAAATTAAAATTTTTTGATGTTTGCTTTTTTTCTGATAAATAATTTTTTGAGGTTTAAAAAAAATTCTAATATTCTTAAATTCTTTTTCTGGCAAAAGTTTCAAAAAAACTTTCTTCATAAAGTTTTTCGCCCTCTCTTGCGAGAGGGCGATTTTAATTTACTTTTTCTTTCTTGCGCTCTTTTTCTTTTTAGTTGTTTTCTTCTTGCCTCCTTTCCTAGATGTCTTTCGTGCAGTCTTTTTTGCTCTCTTTTTTGCCATCCTTTTTCCTCGCTTTTTGCGAGGATAAATTTTTTTTGACCTTTATTTCATTATA
>CAZRAI010000061.1:0-2807 GCA_964598115.1 uncultured Candidatus Saccharibacteria bacterium
GAAGATGATGAAATTCTTTTTAAAAAAATGAAAGCCTGCCAAGAGTTAAAAATAAAAGTAGTTTTTTGTGTTGGGGAAAATAAAAAAGAAAGAAAAGAAAATAAAGTTTTTGAGGTTTTAAAAAAACAAACAAGGTTTTTTTCTCAAAAAGTTTTTCCTGGGTTTTTGGCTTATGAGCCGGTTTGGGCAATTGGGACAGGAACTCCTTGTCAACCAAAGGATGCAAAAAAAGTTTTTTCCTTTTTAAAAAAAAGATTTAAAAAAACAAAAATTCTTTACGGGGGTTCAGTTAATTCAAAAAATGCTAAAAGTTATCTTGAGGCAGGTTTTGATGGATTGCTTGTTGGAGGAGCCTCACTTAAACCAGAGGAGTTTTCTAAAATTGTTTCTTTAAATTAAAAATGAGAACTAAAATTTTGTTTTTGAGTTTTCGTTTTCCGTATCCAGAATGGAAAGGAGGTTTTAATCTGCGTGTTT
This sequence comes from uncultured Candidatus Saccharibacteria bacterium, assembly GCA_964598115.1. Taxonomy (GTDB): domain Bacteria; phylum Patescibacteriota; class Minisyncoccia; order Minisyncoccales; genus CAZRAI01. Next base: position 478 of record CAZRAI010000061.1, read on the forward strand.
TTCGATTAGCTAAATTTTTAGCAGAAAATTACGATGTCTCTTTACTTTCTTTGTATGAAAAAAAAGAAGAGAAAAAATATCTTTCTGAACTGAAAAAAGAAAATCTTTTTAAAGAAATTTTTCTTTTTTATCATCCACCTTTAAGAGAATATTTTCAAACCTGTAAAGGCATTTTCTCAAAATTTCCTTTGCAGGTTTCTTTTTATTTTTCAAAGAACCTTCTTTCTTTTTTAAAAAAAATTTATCCTAAATATGACCTTTTTTATTTTAATACTTTGCGAACAGTTGAGTGGCAAAAAGTAATTGGAAAAAAACCAGCAGTTTTGGATTTAATTGATGCTGTCTCTTTGAATTATTCTCGACAGATTAAATATCAAAATTTATTTTGGAAAAGCATTCTAAAAATAGAACTTCCAAGAGTGAAAGAATACGAGAAAAAAATTTTTAAAAATCAGGCATTTTTGAAATATTTCATTACCTCTCCTGAAGATAAAGAATATCTTGAAAGACTTTGTCAAAAAAAAATAGAAAATTTAGTTTGGATTTCCAATGGAGTAAGAGAGGATATTTTTTTTGTTAAAAAAATTCCTGAAGAAAATTTGATTGCTTTTTTCGGAAAAATGGACACTCAGCCAAACCAAGATGCAGTTTTTTTCTTCTCAAAAAGAGTTTTTCCTTTACTTAAAAGGAAATATAAAGATCTAAAATTTTTAATTGTTGGGACAAATCCTACAAAAAAGGTACGTGCTTTGGAGAAAATAAAAGGGGTGAAAGTAACAAGTTTTGTGAAAAATCCTTACTTTCTTTTAAAAAAAGCAAAACTTTTAGTTTTTCCTTTAAGATTTGGAACTGGAGTTCAAAACAAACTCCTTGAAGGAATGGCTTTAGGAAAAGTATGTCTTATTCCTCCTTTTTGCCAAAAAGCCTTGCCTCGAGCCAAAAGCAAAGTTCATCTTGTGGTGGTTCCTTCTTTTAAGCCACAAGAATGGAAAAAAGAAATTGAAAGATTGCTTTTTGATAAAAATGAAAGAGAAAGAATTGGAAAAATGGCAAAAAATTTTGTTGAAAAGTTTTACAGATGGGATAAAATTAAAAAAGTTTTTTTAAAAGAAATTGAGTTATGCCTGAAAAAGAAATAGATTTTGTTTTATATTTAAATGTCCTTTGGAGAAGGAGAAAGATAGTCATTTTTACTCTTTTTTTGGTATTAATTTTGTGGGGACTAAAATTGAGTCTGGCTAAATTTTTGGAAATAGGAGAAGATTATAGAACCGTTGGGGTAATTGAAATAGGAAAAATTTCTCAAAATAACTTTATAGAACCACCAGAAGAAACGGCTCAAAAAATTAAAAATAAAGGTTATCTTAAAGAAGAGTTTGAAGCTAAAGTTTTGGGCAAAACTTCTTTAGTTAAAGTAGAAAAGATCAGCTCTAATTTCAAAGATGCGGAAACTAAGATGAATGCTCTTTTTAAGAAGATTTTGGAAATTCATCAAAAAAAGCTTGAAAAAGAAAAAAAAGAAATTTTAGAAACTTGCCAAATATATGAAAAGGAGATAGAAAAAATTGAAAAAGAAATAGACTTTTTAAAAAAGCAAAACAAAGAAACAGAAGATTTAATTAAAAAACTTATTAAAGAAGGGAAATCTGTTTCTTCATTTTTGAGTTTCCGAAATAATCTTTTAGTAAGAATTTTAAACCAGCAACAGTTAAAAGAAAGATATCAAAAAAATTTAATTAATGAAAAAAGACTTCTTTCTTTAATGGAACCAACAAAAGTGATAAAAAAACCAGAATCTTTTCCTCTTTTAGGGAAAAAAGAAATTACCAAAAAAACAATTTTGTTTTTAGTTTTAGGGACAGTCTTAGGAGTGTTTTTTGCTTTTCTAAAAGAGTTTTGGGAGGAAAACAAAGAAAAAATTCTCAGAGAATGAAACCTTTATGAAAAAGGGAGCAGTTTTTTTGCTTTTGGGAGACTTTATTTTTTTGAGTTTTTCTCTTTTTTTAGCTTTAGGAACAAGATTGAGTTTCTTTTTTGCTAAAGAAAATTTCTTTCTTTTTTTCTTTAATTTTTTGCCTCTATTTTTTCTTTGGCTTCTTTTGATTTTTATTTTTGATTTTTACTCTTTTAGAATAAAAGTTTTTTCTTTAGATTTTTTTCAAAGATTAGTGTTTTTTTTGATTTTAAGTATTTTTACCGGTTCAATTTATTTTTATTTTCAAAAAAATCCTCAAATAGAACCCAAAACAATTCTTTTACTTTTACTTTTGATATTTAGTTTATTTTTGTGTTTGTGGAGGTGGATTTTTGATAAGATTTATTTTAAATTT
>CAZRAI010000062.1:0-2790 GCA_964598115.1 uncultured Candidatus Saccharibacteria bacterium
CTTGTTTTTCTCGAATTTCTCTTGTTTTTCCTACTTCTTCAAAACTTGCAAAAATCACCGTAAGCACTTCCCAACCTTGTCTTTGAGCATTTTCGCGATATCTTTGAAATTCCTGAGGATCAAAAGGGTGTCCTGCAATGTGTTCTCCTTTAAAGATTAACCCACATATTTCCGGACCTCTTAATTTTTCGATTTCTTTAATTGTTAACCCTTGTTTGTTTATTAGTGTCTGAAAGGCGTCACCAAAGTTCCCTTTTACTACTCCTTCTTTCGATTCCAATGTTTCTCCTCCTAAAAATTCGTAACACCATCGAAAAATGTGGGTTACTCTCATTTCAATGTGTCCTCTAATTTTAATGTGGAAGCCGTCCTTGTCGTAGAAGCTAAGATCATCAATTTGAAGCCGCCGGGTCGATAGATTCACGCTGTAATCAACTTCCACGAAAGGATAAGGTATGAGGATAATTTTTGGTCCTTCGATAGTCCAGATCGGGATTCTTGTTCCTCTGAGAACAAAAGTTTTTGCTTCTAACACTCCGACAGAAATGACTGACATATAAAAAATCCATCCAAGAAAGCCAATGTATAAAATCCATCCAATCCGTGGTATCAGCGATAACAAACTTGCTATTGCCAGAAGGATAATCCAGCCAATCCAGCACCACTTTAAATAATACTTCTTTTCTTCCATTTTTCTCACCTCCTTTTTAAATTATAAAAAATTTTTTAAAAATGTCAAGAATTTTCTTGAAATTTTAAAAAAGAAATTTAAAATGATCTTTGATGGAAGTTCCGCTCAAAGAAATTGAAAAAAGACTTGAGACTCTTCCTTTAGAGTTAAAATCAGCCCTTGAAAGTGATGAAATTGCTCAAAAAATTGAAAAAATTGGAAAAGATTTTGGCATAAAAAACCTAGATAGATTTGTTGAAATTTGCGGTTATGTTTTTTTAAAATTTTTGGCATTAAAAGATTTTCAAAAAGAGATTGAAAAAGAATTTCAACTTGAGCCTCAAAAGGCAAAAGCCATTAAAGATACTTTAGAGAAGGATGTTTTTGAAAAGTATCTTCGTTTGATAGAAGAAAAAAAAGAAATTTCTTTAGAAAAACTTGAAAAAGAAATTGATAAGAAACTTTCTTTTTTAGAAAAAGAAATTAATAAAAAATTAAAAGAAAAAACAGAAGAAAAACCAGAAGATAAATATCGTGAAAAAATTGAAAAAAAAGACAATTTTGGTTTAGAGTTGAGAGAAAAAGGAAAACTCAAAAAAATTTTTTAAATTTTTAATTTTTTTATGCAATATTTAGTTCCCCGTTTTATTGAGGAGGAGACAAAAGTAATTGGAAATTTAAGTTTACATCAAGTTTTAATTCTCGGTTGTGCAACAGCAGTGGTTTTAACGATACTTTCTATTAAAAAAAGCATTCTTTTAAGTTTTGTGACTGCTGTTTTTATTGGAGTGCCTGCTTTTTTTTTGGCTTTTGGAAGAATAAATGGAGAACCAGTGCCAAGAATAATTCTTTTAGCAGTTAAATTTTTTCCTTCAGCCAAACTTTACAAATGGGAAAAAGGAGGGAAAGAGGCGATATACTTAAAAGAATATCAAGTTTTTGTTAAAGAGAAAAAGAAAAAATTTGTTCCTCAAGAAAGCAAAATAAAAAAAATATCTTTTCTTTTAGAAACTGGAAAAATAGAAAAAGAGTGATATAATGAAAATATGCCTACCACCCAAGGTTTTTTACCAATAAAAGAAATTCATGAAGAGATAGTTATTTTAAAAGATGGTTCTTGGCGTCAAATTTTAATGGCTTCTTCAATCAATTTTGCTTTGATGGCGAAAGAGGAACAAGAAGCTATAATTTATCAGTTTCAAAATTTTTTAAATTCATTGGATTTTTATATCCAATTTCTGGTTCAGTCAAGAAGACTTAATTTAGATAAATATTTAAAAGATTTGGATAATATAATTGCCAAAGAAGAAAATGAACTTTTAAAAATGCAAGGACAAGAATATAGAGAATTCATCAAAAGTTTATCTGAAATGACAAATTTAATGACAAAAACTTTTTATGTTGTTATTCCTTTCCATCCAGGGATTACAAAAAAAACTTTCTCAAAAGAAGATTTTTCACATCTTAAATATCAATTAGATCAAAGAGTTACTTATGTAAGATCAGGACTTAGAAGATGCGGAATTTTTACTGTTATTTTAAAAAGCGCTGAAATTGTAGAACTTTTGTGGGCAATTCATCATCCTGCAAGATTTGAAAGAGGAGAAATTCCTCCTTTTCCTTCAATTGAATAAATGAATAAATATGGTTTTTAATTTTTTTAAAAAATTTAAAAAAAAAGAAAAAAAGGAAGGCCATTTAGAAACTCGCTGGGAAATTGAAAGAAAACTAAGAACTATTGAGATTTTAGATATTATTGCTCCTCCAGCAGTGAAAGTAAATCCAAATTCAATCAAAATTGGAGACAAATTCGCAAGAACTTATTTCGTTTTGACTTTTCCATCATCAATTTCCACAGGATGGCTTTCTCCGATTATCAATTTTGATCGAGTTTTTGATATTTCAATGTATATCTATCCTTTAGATACTTCCCGTGTTTTAAGAAAACTCCTTAAAAAAATTACTGAAATTGAAGCCTTGATTGCCGAAAGAGAGGAAAAAGGACTGGTACGTGATCCTCAACTTGAAATTGCAAAAAGAAATATTGAAGATTTACGAGATAAGTTAACTGATCTTGAAGAAAAAATGTTCAAACTTGGACTTTATTTTACCATTTATGC
>CAZRAI010000063.1:0-2784 GCA_964598115.1 uncultured Candidatus Saccharibacteria bacterium
TTAAAGTCAAAAGATACTCTTTCTTTTTTTGATAAAATTTTTCTTTTGAAACTCTAATATACCATCTTGAAAGATCTTCAATCACAAAGTTTTCTATTTCTCGAGCAGCTTCTGTTGCTTGAAAGTTCTCTAAAAATTTTTCTACTTTTTTAATCAAAAATTGGGTGTGTGATAAAATCCATTGATTCAACACTTCTTTTGCTGAAAAATTACTTTTTACTCTTTTTGGTTCAAACTCTTTATAAAACTTTAGGCAATTTAAAACTATATTGAAAAATTTCCGATAAATTTCTTTTAAGTCTTTCTCATCAAATCTTTTAGGATCCCCAGGATGACTTTTGGCAAAAAAATACCATCTTAAAACATCAGCTCCATATTTTTCTATCATTTCCCAAGGATCAACTACATTTCCTTTTGATTTTGACATTTTTTGACCTTCCTTGTCCAAAACATGCCCTAAAGCAATTACATTTTTAAAAGCTTTTCCTAATCCTAAAAGACATGAAACTGCATGTAAAGTATAAAACCAACCTCTTGTTTGATCTATTCCCTCACAGATAAAATTTGCTGGAAAATATCTGGGAGGAAGAGTTTCTTTTTGAGAAAAGGGCCAATGATCCTGGGCAAAGGGCATCGCTCCTGAATCAAACCAACAATCAACTACATCTTTTTCTCTTATCATTTCTCCTTTTTTACAGAAAGGACAAAGAAACTTGACTTTATCAATGTAGGGTCGATGGAAATCTAACTCCCCTTTCTCATTATAAGGAAAACATCGAAAAGTAAGCTCACGCAGTTCAGCTTTTTTAATATAATCTCTCTTTTTGCCTTTTTCGAAAAAATCTTCTTTCTCCCATCCTTCCATTGCTCCCCAAAACATCCATAAAGGATCTCCATGAGAAACAATTAAAATATTTTTTCCTTGATATTTTCTTTCAAGTTCTTCCAAAAAATTAAGCATTCTTTTTTTAACCTCAAGCCAACTCTCCCCTCCCTCAGGCGCTTTTTCAAAAAGCTTTTGAGGGTACTCCAAAAATTCCTTTTCAAATTCTTTTTTGGGTTTTCCTTCCCATCTTTTTCCTAAATTTATCTCCCTTAATCTTTCATCTAAAATAATTTCTTTTTTAAAACCAATCTCTTTGGCAACAATCTCAGCCGTCTCTTTACAACGCAAGAAAGGAGAAGAAAAAATTAAATCAATTTTTTCACCTTTAAGGAGTTTTTTAAGCCTTTTGGCAGAAAGTCTTGCTTCTTTTTTTCCTTTTTTGGTTAAAGGATATTGATCCTTTTTTTCAAAATTTAAAATCTTTTTTTGATTATAAACACATTCTGCATGTCTTAAAATAAAATAACGATTTTTCGAAAAAATTTGTTTTTTGAAGTCCTCTTTTGAACCCAAAACTAAATATTTTTTGCATTTTTCACATCTCCAAATTGGTAAAGGAGTACCCCAAAATCTTTTTCTTGAAAAGTTCCAATCTTTAAGTTCTTTTAACCACTCTCCAAATCTCCCTTCTTTAAGATGAGATGGAATCCAATTAATTTTTTGATTTTCTTTAATTAAAACATCTTTAAATTTTTTTGTTTTTAAAACCCAGGATGGTTGAAGATAATAAAAAAGAGGGCTTGAACATCTCCAACAAAAAGGATAGGTGTGTTCATATAACTCTTCTTTAAAAAGCAAATTTTTGTTTTTTAGATATTTTTTTATATCTTTTTCAGCGAAGCGGAAGTTTTTCCCTTCTCCAATTACTCCCTTTTTCATTTTTCCTTCCTCATCCACTGTAATCGGAATCTCTGGACGTTTTTCTTTTTCAATTTTTTGCCACAAACTGAAATCATCTTCTCCAAAAGCAGGAGCAATATGAACAATTCCTGTCCCCTCCTCCATTGTCACAAAATCTCCTTCAACAACAAAAAAAGCATTTTTTTTATTTTTCATCTCAACGTCAAACAAAGGTTCATATTTTTCTCCAACAATTTCTTTTCCTAAAAATTCATCCACTACCTCAAATCTTTCTCCAAAAACAAATCGAGCTCTTTTTTCTGCCAAAATAAAAATTTCATCTTTAAATTTCACTTTAAAATATTTCTCTTTTGGGTTTATTGCCAAAAAGATATTTGCGGTTAAAGTCCAGGGAGTGGTTGTCCAAGCAAGAAAAAAAGTATTTTTTTCATCTTTCTTTTTAAACTTCACAAAAATAGCAGAAATCTTTTCTTTTTTATAACCCAAAGCCACCTCATGCGAGGATAAAGACGTCTGGCATCGGGGACAGGTGGCAAAAATTTTTTTTTCTTTTTTTAAAATTCCTTTTTCAAAAAATTTTTTAATAATAAAAAACAAACTTTCTAAGTATTCATTTGAACAGGTGATATAAGGATTTTTTTGATCCAAAAAAAATCCAATTCTCTCAGTTAGGGTCTCCCATTCTTTTTTGTAAAAAAAGACAGATTCTTTGCATTCTTGATTAAATTTCCCAATGCCATATTTTTCTATTTCTTTTTTTGTCTGAAAGCCGTGTTTTTTTTCAATTTCAATCTCCACTGGCAAACCATGGGTGTCCCAACCCGCTTTTCTTCTCACATATTTTCCTCTCATTACCCAGAATTTACAAAAAAGATCTTTAAAAGAGCGTGCTAAAACATGATGAAGCCCTGGCCTTCCATTAGCAGTGGGTGGCCCTTCATAAAAAACAAAATCATCTTTCTTTTTGTTTTTTTCTAAATTTTTTTCTATTATTTTTTCTTTTTTCCAAAAATCTAAAATTTCTTTTTCTTTTTGAG
>CAZRAI010000064.1:0-2630 GCA_964598115.1 uncultured Candidatus Saccharibacteria bacterium
AGATAATCAAAAGCAAATTCATTGTTTGTTCCATAAGTAATATCAGCAAGATAAGCGGATTTTCTTTCACAAGGTTTTAAATATTCATAAAAAATTTTAAAGGAACCTAAAAGATCTCTTTTTTGATCAAGTTCTTTTGAAGTTTTTTTAAAAGATGGGTCATAAAGATAAGAAACTTCATGGTTTAAACACCCAACCGAGAGTCCTAAAAGGTGATAGATTTGCCCCATCCAAACAGTATCTCTTCTGGCAAGGTAATCATTCACTGTGACAATATGAACTCCATTTCCCAAAAGGGCGTTTAAATAGGCAGGTAAAGTCGCGGCTAAAGTTTTTCCCTCCCCTGTTTTCATTTCAACTATTTTCCCTTGATGTAAAGCAATTCCCCCCATTAATTGTTCATCAAAATGTCTTTGTCTTAGCGTTCTTTTGGCTGCTTCCCTTACCAAAGCAAAAGCAGACGGTAAAATTGAATCTAAACTTTCTCCCTTTTTAATTCTTTTTTTAAACTCATTTGTTTTCTCTTTGAATTCAAAATCTTTCAACTTTTCAAAATTTTTTTCCAAAGAATTTATTTCATCAACGATTTTTTTAAGCTTTTTAAGATAAGTCCCGTCCCGAGAAAAAAATTTTTTTAAAAAAAACATAATTTTTTACTTTATTCATATTTTAATTAAAATAATTAAACTAAAAATATGCTTTATATTTTTGGACACAAAAATCCTGACACCGATTCAATTGTTTCAGCTATTGGATGGGCTTTTTTTAAAGAAAAAAAGAAAGAAAAAGCAAAAGCTTTTCGTTTAGGAAAATTAAATGAGGAAACAAAATTCGCCCTTAAAGAATTTAAAGTTCCTTTTCCTCCTCTTTTGAAAAAAAGCCAAAACAAAGAAGTTTGTCTCGTAGATCACAATGAATTTCAACAATCTATTGATGACATAAAATTTGCAAAAATAGTAGAAATCATTGACCATCACAAAATTAATCTTTCATTAAACGAACCAATTTTTGTGCTCACAAAACCTTATGGTTCAACTTCTACTATTATTGCTGAAATCTTCTTTCAAGAGAAAATAAACTTTTCTCAATCCATTGCTGGAATTTTGCTCTGTGGAATTTTGTCTGATACTTTAATCTTTTCTTCTCCCACAACCACAAAAATTGACAAAAAAATTGCCAAAAAGCTTGTCAAAATTGCCAAAATAAAAGATATTAAACTTTTTGGGAAAAAACTTCTTGAGAAAAAATCAGAAATTAAAGGTCCTCTTAAAGAAATTCTTGTGAAAGATTCAAAACTTTATGAGTTTTCTCAAAAGAAAGTTTTAATTTCTCAAATTGAAACCCTTTTTCCAGAAAAACTTATTTCAAAAAAGAAAGAAATTTTAAAAAAAATGGAAGAGATAAAAAAAGAAAAAAAACTTTTTGGATTTTGTTTGATGATAACAGACATCGTCAAAAATTCTACTCTCTTCTATATAATTAGTGATGATTTTTCTCCTTTTGAGCGTGCTTTTGGGAAAATAAAAAATAATGAAATTTATCTCAAGGGCGTCGTTTCAAGAAAAAAACAGATTGTTCCTCCTTTAGAGAATGCTTTTTGAAATTCTTAAATTTTTTAAAAGTTTAGTTCTTCCAAGTTCCCTTTTGGGATTTTTGCTCTTTTTAGATTTTTTTCTTTTTTTTAAAAAGAAATGGCATTGGCTCAAAAAAACTTTAATTTTAAGTCTTATTTTTTATCTTTTTTTCTTTTTTCCTTTTTTACCTGATTTTTTAATTTCTCTTTTGGAAAAAAAATATTCTTTTTTGGAAAATCCACCAAAGGTTAAATATATCGTTTTGTTAACCGGAAAAGAAGAAAGTTGGCAAAGAGTTTATGAGGCAGAAAGAATTTATTTTTTATTAAACCAAAAACCTTTCATCATTGTCTCAGGATCTTTTTCTCAAAGAGAAAACCAAGCAGAATTAATTAAAAAAACCTTAGAAAAAGGAGGGGTAAAAGAAGAAAAAATTTTAACTGAAGATAAATCAAAAAATACTTACGAGAGTGCGAAAAACTTAAAAAAAATCTTAAAAAACAAAAAATTTATTTTGGTCACTTCAGCCTTTCATATGCCAAGAGCAATTTTTCTCTTTAAAAAAGAAAAACTTCATCCCATTCCCGCTCCTTGTGATTTTCAAACCGGAAAAAAGCAAAATTTTTTAGATTTTTTTCCTTCTGCAGAAAATTTAGAAAAAATAGATCTTTTCTTTTATGAAATACTAAGTTGGATTTATTGGAAAATTTTTTTATAATTTATTTTTTATGCCAATTTATACTTTCTTTTGTAAAAATTGCAAAAAGATTTTCGAAAAGAATTTACCCTCTCAGGAAAGAAACAAAAAACAAACTTGTCCTTTTTGCGGTTCAAAAAAAACAAAAAGAGAATTTTCTTTGCCTCAAATTAAAAATAAAAAAGGAAATCTTTGTTCAAGTTGTTCTTCTAAAAGTTGCTCAATCTGTCCTTATCAGTCAAGATAACCAATAAATTTTAAAAATTTTTCTATTTCTTCTATTGTCTCTTTTGCTTCTTTTTGGGATAAATAAAAATCAGGATCAGAAATTACATTCATATAAACATCAACCGCTTTTT
>CAZRAI010000065.1:0-2581 GCA_964598115.1 uncultured Candidatus Saccharibacteria bacterium
AAGAGTATGTTAAAAAGAAAAAAGAAAAAGTTATTTTTCCAAAAAGAGATAAAGAAATAAAAATTGTTCTTAAAGCAGATACTCAAGGCTCTCTTGAAGTTTTAGAGAAAATTTTAGCAAAAATTGAAGGAAAGGAAGCTTTAACGGAAGGAGAATACAAAACTTTGGGTGTGCGAGTGATAAAAAGAGGTATTGGAGAAGTAACAGATTTAGATGTTAAATTTGCTGATGAAGAAAATGCAGAAATCTTTGCTTTTAGAGTTTCTGCAACTGAACCCGCAAAAAGTTTAAGCTTCTCTTTGCGAAAAAAAATTCATTTTTTTGAAACAATTTATGAAATGACAGAAAAAACAAGAAAAATTTTGCTTTCTTTGAAAGAAAAAAAGAAAATTAGGCATAAACTTGCAACGATGCAGGTTTTGGTAGTTTTTAAAACACAAAAAAGAGGATCTAAACTTTATCGGCAAATTGTGGGAGGAAAAGTTTTGGAAGGAGAAGCAAAAAAAAGTTTTTTGGATATTGAAAGGAAAGAAGAAATATTAAAAGGAGGGAAGATAATGGAGATGCAAAAGCAAAAAAGAGAAATTGAAAAAGCAAAAGCAGGGGAGGAGATTGGTATTTTGTATGAGGGCAAAACGAAAATAAAATTAGATGATAAGTTAATTTTATGGGAAGAGAAGGAAATTTAAAAGAAAAATTTTTTTTAGTTAAAAAATTAATTGAAAAATCAGAAAAAATTTTAATTTTATCTCATAAAGCTCCTGATGGGGATGCTCTTTCTTCAAGTTTAGCGATGCACTATTTTTTAAAAAGAAAAAATAAAAAATCTTTCCCTTTTTTACTTAATCCTCCTAAATATTTATCTTTTCTTGAAGGTTACAATGAGATTGAGAAAAAAACCAAAAGGATCAGAAAGATTGATTTTGATTTAATTTTGCTTTTAGATTATGCAGGTAAAGATAGAATTGAAATTCCAGTAAAGTTTGAACTTGATGAAAAAAAATGTATTACTTTTGACCACCATCCAGAGGATTTTCACATTGGAAAAGTTAAAATTATAGAAGAAAAATTTGCTTCAACAACTGAACTTTTGTATGAGTTTTTTTTGTTCTTAAAAGAAGAAATTACACCTTCTTTGGCAACGATTCTTCTTTGCGGAATTATCACTGATACTGCTGGTGGAAGAAGATTTTCTCAGGAATCTTTAAAGAAAGTAGCTGAGCTCATTCTAAAGGGGGCTGATTTAAAAAAAATATTAGAGAGATATTATTCTTTTTCTCTGGAAAGAGGAAAGCTTCTTGGGAAACTTCTTTCAAGAATAAAGACCCAACAAAATTTAGAGGTACTTTATTCATATTTTCTTTTAGATGAAATTAAAAAAGCAAAAGATTTTTCTTTGCTTGAGCCTCCTATTTTTTCAGATTTTTTAACTCAAATTGAAGGTTATGATATTTATCTTTTTTTGTGTGAACAAAAAAAAGGTAAAGTAAAAGTTTCTTTAAGGTCAAAAAAAACAGATGTTTCCAAAATTGCAAAAAAATTTGGAGGAGGAGGCCACAAAAAAGCGGCTGGTTTTAGAAGAAAAGGAAAAATAAAAGAAATACTTAAAAAACTTTTGAAAGAAATTGAAAAAGAAAAACAAAAAATATGATTTCCAAAAAAGAATACAAAGAATGCCTTGATTACATTCAAAACTATTGGGAGAAAATTACTTTTTATTTACCGAAGGATAGAAAAATTCATATTGGACTACCTCATTCCTTTGTTTCTCCAAATGATAATCTTTTCAAATTTGATCAATTTTATTGGGATAGTTTTTTTATTATTTTGGGACTAATCGTTGAAAAAAAATTTCTTTTAGCTAAAGGAATAGTTGAGAATTTCTTTTTTTTGTATCGAAAATTCGGAATTATACCTTCGAGAAATAAATTTTACAATTTGGGAATTTCCCAAATACCTTTTTTAAGCTCAATGATTCTTGAGATTTATAAAGTTTTTAAAGATAAAAAATGGCTAAAAAGAGGAGCAAAAATTGTTGAAGATGAGCTTAAAAATTATTGGATGAACGGAGACCATTTGGTTTATCAAGGTCTTTCACGATATTGTGATCATTTTATGACTCACCTGACAGCAGAGCATGAAGCTGGCTGGGATATGACATCAAGATTTAATGAGAAATGTTTGAATTATCTTCCAGTGGATTTAAATACTTGTCTTTATAAATACGAAATAGACCTTGCTGAGATTTATCGGATTCTTGGCGACACTAAAAAAGAAAAAGAATTTGAAGAGCGTGCTAAGAAAAGAAAAGAGAAAATAAATTCTTTAATGTGGGATGAAAATTTGGGTTTCTTTTTTGATTATAACTACAAAGAAAAAAGGAAAAGTAATTTTTTCTCTGTGGCAGGATTTTATCCTTTGTGGGCAAAACTTTGTTCTTTTTCTCAGGCAAAAAAGATAAAAAAAAATTTAAAAATTTTTGAAAAAAGAGGTGGCATTGCAAATACTCAAAAAGAAAATCTATCAAAAGAATTTAAACAGCATGATTATCCAAATGGATGGCCAAATCAACAATGGATTG
>CAZRAI010000066.1:0-2543 GCA_964598115.1 uncultured Candidatus Saccharibacteria bacterium
TCTTGCAGAAGCTCTTCAGCATTTTCCCTTAATTTTTCAAACCAAAAATTTGATTCTTGAATATCATTTTTGCAGATAATTATTTGCTCCACTTTTGCAAACTCATGCACTCGGAAGAGTCCTTTGGTATCTTTTCCATAGCTTCCCACTTCAGATCTAAAGCATTGAGAAATTCCACAAACTTTAATTGGAAGATCTTTTTCCCTAAATGTTTTTTTTGCAAAATAACCAAGAAGCGATGGTTCAGATGTTCCTACAAGATAAATTTTCTCCTTGATTTCTTTGCCACTTTCCAATTTTCCCGGATTGGCAATTTGATAAATATCTTCCTTTCCTAAAGGAAAATGCCCTGAGCCTACAAGAACAAATTCTCGAACAAGAGTTGGAGGTAAAAAAAGTTGGAATCGTTTTTCAAAAAGTTTTCTTAGCCCAAGCCATAAAACACCAAAATGCATCAGAACCCCTTCGTTTTTTAAAAAATATCCACGAAATCCAGAAACTTTTGCCCCTTCTTTTAAATCTAAAAGATCAAGTTTTTCTCCGAGTTCAATATGCGATTTAACTTTAAAATCAAATTTAGGAATTTCTCCCCATTTTTTTACAATTTTATTTTTAGACTCATCTCCGATTGGAACTTCAGGGTCAAAAATATTTGGGACAAGCAAAAGAAGTTCGTTATATTTTTCAAGAATTTCTTTGAGTTTTTTCTCATTTTTTAAAATTTCTTTTTTGAGAATTTTCCCTTTTTCAATTAAATCTTTAAAATCTTTTTTTTCTTTCCTTCTTTTTTCTATTTCTTTAATGTTTAAATTTCTTTGATATCGAAGAGTTTCAATTTTTTTTAAAATTTTTTTTCTTTTTTGGTTAAAAGATAAAAGTTTTTCTAAATCTAAGGGTATCTTTTTTTTCTTTATCACTTCCTTTAAAATTTCTTTATTTTTTTCTATAAAATGGATATCTAACATATGATTAAAGTTAACCCAAAATACTTTCTTTTCTCTCTTCTTTTCATTTTGCTAAGTGGTTTCTTTCTTTATCTTTCTTTACCACAAAATTGGAAATCATACAAATTAGGAGTTTCCCTTAAAGGAGGACTTCATTTGGAATACGAAGCAGATCTTTTATCTTTTTCTCAAAAAGAAAAAGAAGAGATTTCAAGAGGACTAAGAGATATTCTTGAAAGGAGGTTGAATCTTTTCGGATTAAAAGAGCCTGAAATAAGAACTCAACTAAAAAAGGACAAAGTAAAAATTTTCATTGACCTCCCTGGAGTAAAAACACCTGAGGAAGCAAAAAAAATTGTTGGAGAGACACCTTTTTTAGAATTTAGATTAGAAAAAGACGGGAAATTTGTAAAAACTGATCTTACAGGACGTTATTTAAAAAAAGCCTATTTAAGATTTAATCAACAAACAGGAGAACCTATAGTTGCACTTGAATTTAACAAAAAAGGAGCAGAAATTTTTGAGAAAATCACAGAAAAAAATGTTGGGAAAAGACTGGCTATTTTCATTGATGGAAAATTAATTTCTGATCCTCAAATAAAAGAAAAAATCTCTGGCGGAAAAGCTGTGATTGAAGGAAATTTCTCTTTAGAATATGCAAAAAAACTGGCTCAAAATTTAGCTGCAGGAGCTCTGCCTGTGCCAATAAAACTGGTTTCTGAAAAAAGTATTTCTCCTTCTTTTGGAGAGAAAACAAAAAAACATTTGAAAGAAGCCATAATTTTTTCTTTTATTTTAATAGGAGTTTTTCTTTTAGCAATTTATCAACTAAGAGGTGCTTTTTCCTTTTTGACTTTAGTTTTTTGGTTCTCATGCTTGATGTTTTTTTTAAAGCTTATCAATGCTACTTTAAGTTTAGCCTCAATTGCAGGTATTGTTTTGTCTTTGGGAATGGCAGTTGATGCAAACATTTTAATCTTTGAAAGATTGCGAGAGGAAATTAAAGAATCAAAACCTATTTCTTTAGCCAAAGAGATCGCTTTTGAAAGAGCCTGGAGTGCAATTCGAGATGGAAATGTTACCACTTTGCTTATTTGTGGAGTACTTTTTTTGTTCTCTTATGGATTTTTGCAAGGATTTGCGATCAGTTTGGGATTGGGGATTATCCTTTCAATTTTTTCTTCAATGGTTGTTTTGAAAATATTTATGAAAACTTTTTATGAAAACGTTTAAAATATTTTTCGGAATATCACTTTTCTTTTTGGTTTTAAGTGGAATTTTTTTAGGGGTTTTTGGTCTACCTTTAGGAGTTGATTTTAAAGGAGGGAGTATTTTTTGGTTTAAAGGGGAAAACTTTTCTTTTAAGAAAATAGAAAAAAATTTTTATTCTCATTTTAAAAATGCTGTCTTGCAGAAAGTAAGTAAAAACGAAATTTTGATAAAAGCAAAAAAGATTGATGAAAAAAAACTCAAAGATTTCTTTCAAAAGGAGGGTCTTTTTTTAGAAAAGAAAGAAAGCATTTCTCCGCGTATTGGAAAAGCAATTCAAAAAACAGCTATTTTTTGCTTTCTTTTGGCCTTCATTTTAGTGCTTTTTTA
>CAZRAI010000067.1:0-2444 GCA_964598115.1 uncultured Candidatus Saccharibacteria bacterium
TAAAAATCCAGATTATGAAATTATTTTCTTTTTCAATGAGAATTTTGAAAAAAACAAAATGAAACCCTTTTCTGAAAAAGATATCACCATAAGAATTGCAATACTTCCTTCTTATAAAGTAATAAAAATCGTTAAAAATAGCAGTTATATTGCTGAGTTTAAAAAAGGTATTTTTTGCGCTGAAGATTGGACAGTAAAAGAAAAAGGAGAAGGAATTTTTTTACATACAAGTTGTCGAGAGGATTATTTAAAAATGGCAGATGGGCAATATAAAGTGATAAGGTCTCTAATTGTCGCTTTAACCGGAAATGGAAAGAGCACTTTGACTTCAAAAATAATTGCCAAAAAGGAAAGAGAAATTTCATGGATTATTCAAGATGATGGAGGAAAAGTTCTAAAGGATGGCTCTTTTAAAGGATATGAGGGAGGAGGATTTTATATAAAAGTTGAAAAAGTTAGTCCATCTGATAATCGGGAGATTTATTATGGATTGCACTATAAGGAGAGTTTTTGTGAGAATATAAAAGTAAATGAAAAGGGAGAATTTGATTTTTTCAGTCTTAAGCAAACTCCTAATGCCCGAGCGATTATTCCACGAAATATTCTTTTGCATGCAAGTCCTCATATTGAAGTTCCTAAAATAGACAATTTTTTCCTTATTGCGCGAAATCCTCTTTTGCCTGCGGTAGCAAAATTGAATCTTGAACAAGCGACTGCATTGATGACTTTGGGTCAATCTATGGAAACTGAAGCCGGAGATCCAACTCAAGCAGGGAAAATGAGAAATGTCTTTTTTTATGATCCTTTTGTGGTTGGGAAGAAGGCTTTCCATGCAAATATTTTTTATGAAATTTTTAAAAATCAACCTTGGGTGAATTTTTATCTTTTAAATACTGGGGAAATCGGAGAAGGAAAAAAATTTTTAGATATTTCAGTAAAAAAAACAACAAAAATTTTGGATGCAATTTTGCGTCAAAAAGTTAAAAAGTGGAAAAAAAGTCCTACTGGTTTTGAAGTTCCAGAAGAAATTAAAGGAATAAACTCAATATTTTTTCATCCAGAAAGACTTTATTCTAAAAGTGAGTTTGAGAAAAAGCAAAAGAAACTTAATCAAGTTCGAAAAGAATGTATTGAGAAAATAGGGGAGAGATTACATCCAAAAATTAAAAATATTTTTGGATGAAATAAAGCCCCAAAGGTAAGACTAAATTATCATCGATTGGAGAGAGTTCCTCTATTAGCGTTCCCAAAGTCCCAACAATTAAAGGCAGCCCTGTAAGATGAGAGGCAATTATACCTCCCAAAAGTCCAGCACCAAGAGATCCAAAAGTGATTTTTTTGTTATTTTTTTTAAAAAGAGAAGAAAACCCGTCTATCATTCCAGTGATAAAACAAGCCTTCCAAGCTTCTTCCCAAAAAAGAGAAACAAAAAAAATTCCTCCAATTAAAGTGAATGCCCCCCAGCCTTTTTCTCCATCGCGATCATAAAAATTCAAAAACTCAGCAATTATTTTTTTCCGCCTTAAAAAGAAAAGAAAAGCTCCTAAAATTAAAAGAAAAGCACAAACTAAAATTCCATAAATCCTTTTTTCAAAAAAAAGACTTCCTAAAATAAAAGAAACTCCAAGATGTAAAGATTGGCGGTGGATTTCAGAGGAGAGGTGCTTTTCAATGAATTTTAAAAAAAGAGGCGTTAAAAGACCTAAACTTATACCTCCCAAAACATCAGTTAAAGTATGAATTCCAATTTTTAATCTTAAA
The DNA here is from genome assembly GCA_964598115.1 of uncultured Candidatus Saccharibacteria bacterium. Taxonomy (GTDB): domain Bacteria; phylum Patescibacteriota; class Minisyncoccia; order Minisyncoccales; genus CAZRAI01. Next base: position 1,762 of record CAZRAI010000067.1, read on the forward strand.
AAAGAGATGAAAAAAAGATAAAGGAAAGTGAAAATGTTAGGACAAATTGCAAAAAAGAAACCTCCATGGGCTGCATGATGGCTTGGAAAAGAGTAGGTATCCAAAAATCTGATTTCAAAAGGCCTTGGGATTTTGAAATAGTATTTTAAAAAAATGACAAAAAAAGTTAAAAGAAAAAGAGAAGAAAAACAATCAAAAAACTTTTTTTTGTTTTTTTGAAAAAGATAAAAAAGATAAAAGAAAGGTAAAACAAAAAGAATTTCACTTAAAATTCTCCAAAACATTTAAAAATTATAACTATTTTTATTTTTAGGAGAAATTTGAGTTGAAAAGAAAGTTTTTTATGGCTAAACTTAAAAAGGAAGCTTTTGCCGGGGTAGCTCAGTGGTAGAGCAACGGTCTTGTAAACCGTAGGTCGTGGGTTCGAATCCCACCTCCGGCTGAATCATGATTGAAAAATACATTGATCACACAAACATAAAAAAAACAGCCAAAAGAGAAGATGTTAAAAGAACAGTTGAGGAGGCTAAACTTTATCATTTTCGTGGGATTTGTGTTCGGGAAAAATGGACAAAATTTGCAAGATATCTTTTAAAAAATTTTCCTGCAAGACTGACAACTTTGATTGATCCTCCTTGTGGTTTTTTGTCAACTGAGGAGAGAATAAAAAAAGTAAAAAAAGC
>CAZRAI010000068.1:0-2422 GCA_964598115.1 uncultured Candidatus Saccharibacteria bacterium
AAATAGTTATTTCACTTTTTTTCATTTTTATAATTATTTCAGATATGGCGTATATTAATGCATTATAAATATTTTTCTATTTCTTGAGAAAGTCTTTCTTTAAAATTTTTCAAAATTGGATGATGGCTGATAGGCAAAAGAGTTTCTAACTCTCTTTTGAAATTAATTCTTTCTTTTTTTAATTTTTCTTTTGCCCTTTCAAGATCTTTTTTGCTAACAAATTTTTTTAATTCGGGATGTCTAAGGATAAAATAAAGGTCATAATAATCTCGTGGCTTTCCTCTTTCAATTAAAGCTGAAATTTTTCTTTTCGAGTTGTTGAGGACTCAAAGAGAAAATTAAATAAGCTGGTAAATATTCTCCCACAATAGTCTGAACTTCTCCTTTTGGTTTTTCTTTTTTCCTCAAAGAAACTTCAAAAAAAATTTCTCCTTTAAAATCTAAAAGATGATAACTCAAAATTCCCAAATAACCCCCAGAAGTAAATTTAGCTTCTTTAAGATCAATTTTTATATTTTCTTTCTCTATTTGAGACAAAACTTCTAAAAAAATAGATTCTTTTTTTTCTAAAAAGAAAATTTTTAGCACTAAAATCTAAATCTTCAGAAAACCGAGGACTTTGATACAAAATCCTCAGAGCTGACCCACCCTTAAAAAAAGATTTTCTGAGCCCTTTAATTTGTAAAGAAAAGACAAAAACAAATGTTGGAGATATTCTCTAACTATGTTTTCTTGTCTTTTCTGAAACTTAATGGCTAATTTTTTAAGATATTCAAAATCAAGCATAGATTTTTTGAATTAAATTTAAAAGTTTTTTAAATTTTCCACCTGAAAACTTTTTGTTTTTCTGGTAGTAGCTGAAGTTATTTGATAGATGGTCTCTGGCAAAATTCCATAAAAAGAAAGAGCTGATTCAAAAGAAACATAAGAGGGTTGATAAAGACGATTAGCTAATTCAAAATCTAAAGGTGCATTTTCCTTTAAAAAATAAAGGCCTTTTTTTGCTTTTATTAAATAACCTTTCTTTTGATAACGAGAAATCCATTTTTTAGCTGTTTCATATTTCACTTTAAAAATTTTTTGAAAATCAAAAACAGAAAAGATTTTTATTTTCTCTTCTTTAAATTTTTTCTGAACAAAAAGAAAGCTTAGCAAAGCCATAAATACTGTTTCTTTAAAGAGACAAAATTGTCCCTTAAAGGAAATTATAAAAATTTTTTTGTCAATGATAAATTTTTTTCGTAAGTAGGTATTTCGCTTAATATTTGAGAATTTTTAAATTTTTGTTTTTGCGTCCCCGGGAGGAATCGAACCTCCAACCTGCTGCTTAGAAGGCAGCCGCTCTTCCAATTGAGCTACGGGGACATATTTTAATTTTTATTCAAAAAATCAATCACATCAAGAGAGCAAAGTTCAAGTGAAAGCAAAGGAAAATCAGAAAAGCGCACTTCTTTGTAGGCATTGAGAAACATATTGATTATTTTTCTTAACCTCTCCTCTGATATCTTTTCTTTTTTTTCTGAAATTTCTTTTTTTTCTTCTTCTGAAAGTTCTTCTTTGAGTAAAGCCGAGGGTAAATATTTATAAAACAAAAGATTTTCAAGAAAAGATAAAAACTTTTTTAAAAAAATTTGCAAATCTTTTCCTTCCTTATAAATTCTTTCTAAAAACTCAACCACACCTTTTTTGTCTTTTTTTAGCAAAAGATCAAAAAACTGATAAACCATCGCTTGGGGCAAAACTCCAAGAAGTTTTTCCACTTCTTTTTTTGTAATTGTTTTTTCTCCTCCAAGAGCCAAAAATACTTCATCTAATAAAGACAAAGCATCCCTTACACATCCTTCTGATAAAGATGAAATTAAAGCCAAGCCAGAATCTTCAATTTTAACATTTTCTTTTTGGGAAATTTTTTGAAGATAATTTTTAATCTCTTTAAAAGAAATTTTTTTAAATTCAAATATTTGACAGCGCGAAGCAATCGTGGGTAAAACTTTGGAAAAATCAGTAGTGCATAAAATAAAAATTACACGTGAAGGTGGTTCCTCTAAAGTTTTAAGCAAAGCATTTGAAGCTTCCTGAGTAAGTTGATGGCATTCATCAATAATATAGACCTTATATTTAAAGCGAGCAGGTGATAATTTAACTTCTTCTCTTAAAGTTCTAATTTCATCAATTCCTCGATTAGAAGCAGCATCTATTTCAATTAAATCAAAGGCTGAACCTTTTTGAATTTCCTGGCAAGAAAAACACTTTCCACAAGGTTCAAATCCTTCTCTTTTTTCACAATTTATTGCTTTGGCAAAAACTCTCGCTGTTGTTGTTTTTCCTGTTCCACGAGGTCCATAAAAAAGATAAGCATGAGATACTCTTCCTTCTTTTATTTGAGAAGATAAAACTTTTTTAGGAAAATCTTGATTTAAAA
>CAZRAI010000069.1:0-2341 GCA_964598115.1 uncultured Candidatus Saccharibacteria bacterium
TGTTTTTTTTGTTTTTTCGAAATTTACCTTATGTTTTTGAATACGAAATTCCTCGAGTTTCTCCTCAAAAGAGATTTTCTTTTCGTTTGCGAAAAAAAATTTTTTTTCTAAAAGAAAAAATTAAAAAAAATCTTTCTCAAGAATTCACTAAGTTTTTACATCTCCTAAGGGTTTATCTTTTAAAAATCGAAAACAAAATTACTCACTTTCTTGAGAGGAGAGAAAGAAAGAAAAAGTTGAGAAAATGAAAAAAAGAAATTTTGTCATTCTTTCGCATGTAGATCATGGAAAAACTACTCTTGCAGAAAAACTTTTAAAAATTACAAAAAGTAAAGAAGCAGTTCTTGATGCACATTTTTTAGAAAAAGAAAAAAAAGTAACGATAAAACTTCACCCAGTATCATTTTTTTACAAAGATACGCTTTTAAATTTAATTGACACTCCTGGGCATCCAGATTTTTTATATGAAACCTCTCGTTCTCTTTTTGCAGTTGAAGGAGCAGTCCTTTTGATTGATGCTAAAAAAGGCCCTCAGGCTCAGACATATTTTTTGTTTGAGGAAGCAAAAAAAGAGAACCTCAAAATTATTCCTTGTTTGAGCAAAATTGATCTTGTAGAAAAAGAAAAAATTGAACTTTTAAAAAAGGAAATTTCAAAAGAATTTGGTTTTAAAGAAGATGAAATTTTACCTCTTTCAGCAAAAGAAGAAATTAACTTAAATTTACTTCTTGAAAAGGTTATAGAAGATATCCCATCGCCTCAAAGTTTGGATAAAGATTTTTTAGGCTTAGTTTTTGATTCAAGGTTTGATCCATATTTGGGATGTGTAATTTATTTAAGAATTTTTGGAGGGGAAATTAAAAAAGAAGACAAGATTTATCTTTTTCATCAAAAAATTCAAAGTGAAGTTAAAGAAGTAGGCATTTTTCGCCCCTTTTTTGAGAAAAAAGAAAAACTTTCTACCGGAGATATTGGCTACATTAGAACCACAATTAAAGATCCTCAAAAAGTAAAAATTGGAGAGACTGTTTTTAAATCACCTTTTAAAAAAGAAAAGGCTTTACCTGGTTTTAGAGAAATCAAACCAGTGGTTTTTGCTTCAGTTTTTCCATACAAAGAAACTTCTTTTGATGATCTTAAAGAAAGTATTTTAAAGCTCCGTTTAGAGGATCCTTCTTTTAGTTTTAAAGAAATTTCAAAAAAGCCCTTTGGTAAAGGTTATTTTATGGGATTTTTGGGAATGTTTCATTTAGAAATAATCTTAGAAAGATTAAAAAGAGAATTTAACTTAAATTTGCTTTTGTCACCTCCTTCAGTGAGTTTTAAAATCAAAGAAAAATCAGGAAAAGTTTATGAAATTTCTTCTCCAGATGAATTTCCAGAGTCGCAAAAAATAGAAAAAATTTATGAAAGAATGGTTGAAGTGGATTTGTTTTTTCCGGTAAAGTATTGTCAAAGAGTTTTTTCTATTTTGCCCTCGTTTGAAGGTGAAGTGCAGGATGTAAAAATTTTTAAAGAAGGGATGAAAGTTCAGTTAATGATGCCTTTTCGGAAATTGGTTGAAAATTTTTATGAGAAAACAAAAAGTGTTTCTCAGGGATTTGGTTCCTTTTTTTGGAGGTTTTCTTTCTGGAAAGAGACAGAGATTACCCTTCTTGAAATTTTAGTTGAGAGTGAAAAAGAAGAATCTTTAAAATTCTTTGTTAAAAAAGACGAAGCTCAAAAAAGGGGAAAAATTTTACTCAAAAAACTCAAGAAAAATTTCCCTCCTTATCTTTTTTCAGTTAAACTTCAGGCGGTAGTTGAAGGAAAAGTGGTTGCCAGAGAAGATACAAAAGCCATGCGAAAAGATGTTTTGGCACCACTTTATGGAGGTGATGTGACAAGAAAAATGAAACTTTTAGAAAGACAAAAAAAAGGAAAAAAAAGACTTAAAGAAAAAACAAAAATCATTTTACCACCTGAGACAATATTAAAAATTTTAAAAGAAGATTAAACGGCTATGTGTTAACAAAATTGTCCGATCGGACAGTTTTGTTAACACTTTCTAAAAAATTGTGTCATGGCATAATTTTTTAGATAATTTTGATTTTAAAATTTTTATTTTTTATAATTTTTTTTATGCTCAGAATTAGGTTTCAAAGAATGGGGAAAAGGAATCGTCCTTATTTTAGAATTGTTGTTACTGAACGCTCATTCCCTCCTAAAGGAAAGTTTATTGAAAAATTAGGTTTTTGGGATCCAATTAAAAAAGTAGGAAACTTTGATGAAAAAAGAATTAAATACTGGATTGAAAAAGGAGCTCAAGTTTCAGATTCGTGTTGGAATCTTTTTGTGAAAA
>CAZRAI010000070.1:0-2266 GCA_964598115.1 uncultured Candidatus Saccharibacteria bacterium
TGATTGATGAAATTCAAAAAAAAGTTGAAGGGTATCATTTTGACATAAGAAAACATCTTTTAGAGTTTGATGAGGTTTTAAACAAACACCGTGATAAAATTTATCGATTAAGAAAAAAAATTCTTCACGCTTCATTAAAAGATTTGAAAAAAGTAATTTTTAGCATTTTTGAAATTAAGGAAAAAGAAATTGAAAAAAGTTTTGATGAAAAAGTTCAAAAACCTGAAGGTAAGATTTTTTTAGAAATTTTGAAAATTTATATTTTAAGAACAATTGATTTTCTATGGCAGGAGCATCTAAACACGATGGAGGAACTCAGAGAATCAGTAAGACTTCAGGCTTATGGTCAAATTGATCCTCTTTTGGCTTATAAAAAAGAAGGACATCGTTTTTTTGAAAATTTGATGAGTTTTTTGAAAGAAAAAGTAAAAGAGGGTATTTTGAAAATAGAAATAAAACCACAAATTTTGCACCTTTCTAAAAAGCCCTCTCGAAATGACCCTTGTCCTTGTGGTTCAGGGAAAAAATACAAAAAATGCTGTTGGCCAAAATTCGGTTATTGATTTTAGAAAAGTTTTTTTGCAATAAACTCCATTATGATTTTTGCTCCCAAAATGGGTGTAATTCTTGTAGGATCTTTTACAATTTCCACTAAATCAAAGGCAACAATTTTTTGACCGAATTTTTTAAGAAATTCAATTAAAATTTGAGGATGCAATCCAAAAGGTTCGGGAGTGGCTACTCCTGGGCAAAAACAAGGATCAAAAACATCCATATCCAAGGAAAGGTAAATATTTTCAAATTTATTTAAGACTTTTTCTATTTTTTTGAAATCAATTTCCCAAGCTAAAAAAACTTTTATTTTGTTTTTTTTCATAAAATCCCATTCTTCTTTACAGCCAGTTCTTATACCAATTTCAACAATATTTTTTGTTAAATCAAAAATTCTTTTTGCAGTGCAAGCATGATTAAATTTAGAAGCCAGATAGGACTCTCTTAAATCTAAATGAGCATCAAAAGAAACCCAAGAAAGTTTTGGATAAAATCTTTGAATTTCTTTAAAGCAAAAATAGCTTATTGTATGCTCTCCTCCAAGAATAATAGGAATTTTTGTTTTTTTGATTTTTTTAAAAAAATTTTTTATCTTTTTTTCAAGTTCTTTTAAATTTTTTACTTTAATATCTCCGGCATCAAAAATTTTTGCTTGATTTAAATCTTTCTCAAAAAGGAAAGAATAATCTTCAAGTTCCCAGCTTGCTTGACGTAAAAGAGAGGGGGCGATCCTAGAGCCTCTTTTTCCTGTTTGTCCTTTATCAAAAGGCAAACCCAAAATGACAAATTTTGCTTCTTTAAAAGAAGATTCTGCCAAAAAGAATTTATTTTTTAAATCCTTTTCCATTTTTAGAATTTAAATTTTATAAAATTTTTATTAAAATTATCAATCATTAATGGAGAAATTTTTAAGAAAACTTTATCAAAAATTTGTTTTATATCAAAAGCAGGCTTTACTGGGGGATATAAAGTTCTGGTTTGGAGTAGATAAATTAAAAATAAAAAAAGAAGTTTTACTTGACTTTTATAAAAATTTCTGGAGGCCCACTTTTTTTGGTTTTCTTTCATTTTTGAAAAATATTATCTATTTTGAAAACCCTTTTTCTTTAATTAAAAAATATGCTACAGATAATTGGGAGATGTGGTATTATTTAGATTTTTTAAGAAAAGAAAAAATAATTGAAATTGAAAAATCAGGAAAAGTTTCGCTTCTTAAAAAAGAACTTAAAAATTTTTTCCCTCCAATTTTTAAACAAAAAGAGATTAAAAAAATTTTAGAAAAAAAACTGAAAAAAAGAATAAAAAAAGAAAAACCTGTTTCTTTCCTTTTTGAACTCAAAGTAAAAAAAGATTATGATCAACTACCAATCTCTCAAGAGAGTGCTATTTTTGTAGCCAAAAAAATTTATGATTATTTACCTTTAAATAAAAAATTTTTATTTGTTGGAGATGACGATTTTATTTCAGTAATTATGGGACTCTTGTGGCCTAAGTTCGAAGCGGTAGTTGTAGATGTGGATGAAGATCTTTTAAAAAAAATCAATCAATTTTCAAAAAAATTTAATTTAAAAATTAAAACAAAAAAAATTGAAATTGAAAATTCAAAAAAGAAACTCAAAGGCAAGTTCTGTGGAGTTTTACTCAATCCTGTCTATACCGAAAGAGGAGTAAAAACTTTTATGAAATTTGGTCTTTCTCATCTTTCTCAAGATGG
>CAZRAI010000071.1:0-2181 GCA_964598115.1 uncultured Candidatus Saccharibacteria bacterium
TTTCAAAAAAAAGAAATCGAAGAAGAAGAAAAAAGAAAATACCATGTTAAATAAATTAAAAAATTACATGTTAAATAAGAAAATTGATTGATGTTTTCACGTGAAAACCAAATTTTCTTCACAATTTTCGACACAATTTTCGACATTTATTTTTTCAACATTTATTTAAAAATAAAAAAAATTCTTAATATAATAAAGTAGTAATTCTCTACGATCGTAGAGAATTACTATCCTTATATGGGATTATTTAAGAAGCTAAGAGTCTCGGATGAATTTTTGTTGAGAGTTTTTTTAGGGACAGAAAAAATCTTAGAGTTTTTAGAAGGGTGGGGTACTTTTGGTTATAGTCTGGGAGGATTGCTTGAAAACAGGGTCCTTTATAGTGAGGCGAGGAATGCTTACTTGAGAAAAATGCGAAAAAAGTATTTTTCTCAATTTTTAAGATATCTTAAAAAGAAAGACTGGATAAAAATTTCAACTCTTAAAGAGAAAAAAGCTTTGCTTTTAACTGAAAAGGGCAAAGAGAAAATTCTTTCTTTAAAATGGAAACTTCTCAAAGAAAAATTTAAAGAGGAAAAACTTCAAAAAAGAAAAGATGGAAAATGGATTATGGTTGTTTTTGATATTCCAGAAAAAGAACGCCAAAAAAGAGATATTTTCAGAGATGCTCTTTTAGGAATGGGTTTTACTTTTTTTCAAAAAAGTATCTGGATTTGCCCTTTTGATATCCTAAATCAACTTGAAAAACTTATCCGCGAGCTTGAAATTTGGGAAAATGTAAGAGTTTTTCTAATTGAAGAAAAAAAAATTAAAATGAAAAAAAAATGAAAAAGCAAAATGAAAAGAATGAAAAAAGTGAAGCCGGGGCAACATTTTTTGAGGGACAAAAAATTTTGAGGGGCAAAAAATTTTTAAAAATTGCAGAAAAATGAATCAAAATGAAAAATATTTCAAAATATTGAAAATAAAAAATGAATTTATTTTTTCTTTTAAAAAACAAAAGATTCTCAAATGAAAATTCTATCTGCGGAAAAGAATTTTTGAATAAAGACTTTCAGGAACTTTCTCTTGAAGATTAAAAAAAAATATGAAAAAATAAAAAAATATGTCTAAAAAAAAGTTAATTATTTTTTTGGTAGGAACTACTTTTTTTTGGGCTTTCTTTTATTTTCATTTTACTTACGGTGGTGTTGGAGAATGGTTTTTCGGCGGTCTTCAATGGCTTGTGCAGGCTTTTTCCGCAGTTTTTTTAAAAATAGTGAATTTTTTCATGAGCCTTATAGTAGCGACTGTTTATTTTTTTGCAGGCTTAGCAGGATCTTTATTAAAATGGATAGTTGCTTTAGATATTCCCTTAACACGGTGTCCTGATGCTTTTCCAAATTGTGTTATTAAAGTGGGTTGGACACTCACCAGAGATTTTTCAAATGTTCTTTTGATTTTTATTTTTATAATTATTGTCTTCGCTACTATTTTAGGGTTTGAAACTTATGGCATGAGAAGACTTTTACCTAAACTTTTGCTCGTTGCTCTTTTAATTAATTTTTCTCAACTCATTTGCGGAATCCCGGTTGACATTGCCTCGGTTTTTATGAAGACATTTTTTGGAGGGAAGATAAACTTAATTGATAAAATTTTAAATGGCCCCTTAACTTCAATTGGGGGAATTTTAGGTCATTGGTGGTCAAGTGATACTTTAAATTTGCAAAAACAATCTGCTTTTTTTATGCAAACACTTTTCCTCATTCTTTTTGCTTATGGATTTACCTTCCTCATAGGGCTTTATTTTTTGATTTTGTTTTTAAGAATTCCAGTTTTGTGGACTTTAACCATTCTTTCTCCTTTGGCTTTTGTTTCAATGATCCTTCCTGGGCCTCCAGGATTTCCTTTTACAAGAAGTTTTTGGGAAGAGTGGATTTCTCAGTTTTTGCAGTGGACTTTTATTGGAGTTTTTGCGATGTTTTTTTTATGGTTAGGAGTGCATCTTGTTTATAATTTAGGAGACAATGCATTTAAAAATACTTTTAATTTCACTTCGGTTGATGTTGAAAGTGAAACTCCTGAAGTAGCAGAAGCAGGAGGTCAAATGAATGCTTTTGTGGCAGATGCGCTTGGGCTTTCTGTCCTTTTGGGTTTTCTTGCTTTAGGAGCAATGTTTACTTTTAGAACAAATCTTTGGTT
>CAZRAI010000072.1:0-2164 GCA_964598115.1 uncultured Candidatus Saccharibacteria bacterium
ATTTCTTCAGCTTCTCTTTTGGTTAAAGTTAAAACTAAAACTCTTTCATTTTTTTTGCGGGATTTTTCAATTTCTTTGATTACATCTTTAATTTGATTTTCAGAATCCCTTATTTCAATTTTGGGATCTAAAAGTCCTGTCGGTCTGATTAAAAGTTCAACAATTCCTTTTTTGCCTGCTTTTTTTCTTTCCCACTCACCAGGAGTGGCAGAAACATAAACAACTTGGTGAATTTTTTTTAAAAATTCTTTAAATTTCAGAGGACGGTTATCAAGGGCTGAAGGAAGTCTAAATCCATAATCAACTAAAGTTTCTTTTCGAGATTTATCTCCTTCATACATTCCCCGAATTTGAGGTATTGTTTGATGCGATTCATCAATAAAGACCAAAAAATCCTCTGGAAAATAATCAAGCAAAGTATAAGGGGGAGAACCAGGTTTCCTGAATTCTAAATGACGAGAATAATTCTCAATTCCATGACACCAGCCAATTTCTTTTATCATCTCAATATCATAAAGCGTTCTTCTTTTTAATCTTTCATATTCAACAATTCTTTTTTTTCTTTTGAAATATTCCAATCTTTCTTGAAGTTCAAGTTTAATATTTGCTAAAGCCAAATCTAATTTCTCTTCGGGAGTTAACCAAAATTTTGCTGGGAAAATAGAGGATTGAGTGATTTTTTTAAAGCGTGATTCTCTGACCAAAATGTATGGGATTTTTTCAAGGGCATCCTCAGGTTTTCTAATCTCTCTTTTGTACTCAGCCTTTTCAATTTTTAAGATTTTTTCTTTTCCTAAAAACACTCTTAAAATTTCTTTTCCAGTAGGAGAAAAAATTTCAATCATATTTTCGCGTAAGCGAAAAGAACCTGGAATGAAATTAATCTCGTTTCTTTGGTATTGAAGTTTTACTAAACATTCTAAAAACTCTTTTCTTTTTATTTTTTGACCTTCTTTAATTTGAAGAGAGACTTTATGATAATATTCAGGGGAACCGATATTATAGATACAAGAAACTGAAGCCACAACAATGACATCATTTCTCGAAACAACACTTTGAATAGTTTCGTGGCGTAACCTATCAATTACTTCATTAATTTTGGCATCTTTTTCAATGTAAGTGTCAGTTTCAGGAATATAAGCCTCTGGCTGATAATAATCATAATAAGAAACAAAATAATGAACCGCATTTTCAGGAAAGAATTCTTTAAATTCCTGATAAAGTTGGGCTGCTAAAGTTTTATTATGAGAGATAATTAAAGTAGGCTTTTGCAAAAGTTCGATTATAAGCGACATTACAAATGTTTTTCCTGAACCTGTAACGCCAAGAAGAACAGTGTGTTTTTTTCCTTCTTTTAGTCTTTTAGTTATTTTTTCAGCGCATTCCTTTTGGGGTGGAATAGGTTTGAAAGGAAGATAAAGTTTGAACATAATTATTATTATACTATGAGTTTAAAAAAATTTTTTTTAAGTTTTTTTGTTTTTGTTTTCTTTTTGGAAACTTTATTTTTTTTGTATCTTTCTTTTGAAGTTTTCAAAAGACCTCAAGGCTTTCCCCTAAAACTTAAAAATCCTCCAGAATCATTCAAAGAAATAAAAAAGGAAGTTATAAAAGAGGTTAAAAAAGTTTTTGATCCTCAATTTAAAAGAGTTTTTCCTTATCTTTCAAAAATTGAGTTTGAAAATGAATTTCTTCAAAAAAAATCAGAAGAGATTGTAAAAGGATGCCAAACTAAAGAATGTGAGATAGAGAAAATTTACCGATTTGTGGTTGAAAATTTTGATTACATAGAAGACCCGCAAGGGAGAGAAGTTATTCAAACTCCTTTTGAAACTTTTAAGAGAAAGGGGGGAGATTGCGAAGATTTGGTCATTTTGTTTTTAAGTTTAATTCTTCAAAGAAAAAATCTCAAAGATTTAGAAAAATTTATGGTATTCAGCGGTGATCATATATATGCTATGCTTTGTGGTATTTCAAGTACAAACTTACAAAAAGAAGCAAAAAATGACTTACTTGAGGTTTTTCAAAAGGATCTTCAAAAAAGGGGAAATTTTATTATCAAGGCGGGCAATCTTTATTTTTTGAAAGAAGAAAAAAGAGAAATTACTCTGCCTCCAAAAGGAGTTTTTTATCTTGGAGGAAAAGGAGAAAAACTAGAAAAGCC
>CAZRAI010000073.1:0-2164 GCA_964598115.1 uncultured Candidatus Saccharibacteria bacterium
TTATTTTTAACTCTTGGCAGGCTTTCATTTTTTTAAAAAGAATTTCATCATCTTCCTTAAAATATCTTCTTCTCTCAGAGTGCCCTACAATTACAAAATTTACGCCCATATTTTTGAGCATCAAAGGAGAAATCTCGCCTGTAAAAGGTCCTTTTTTTTCATAAAAAACATCCTGTGCTCCAAAATTAAAAAAATCTTTGAATTTTTTAATCAAAGGAAAAAGATACAAAAAAGGAGGGAAAATTATCACATTTTTTGGCTTTTTTAAAAGAAATTTTTTGAGTCTTTTAAGAATTTCCTCCCCTTCTTTTAAAGAAGATGGGTTCATTTTCCAGTTTGCTAAAAAAAACATAATTTATTTTGCTTCCTTTAAAAAATTTTTAATTTTTTCTTTCGAAAAGGTGTCCTTTTCAGAAAAAATTTTCCACAAAACAACAATATCGGCGTCATTAAAATATCCCGATCTTACATCCTCTAACCTTTCTCCTCCAGCAATACTTACCATTATATCATAAAAATTTTTAATTCTTTGAATTTCAAAAAAGGGAAGTTCTTTTCCTTTCTCTTCATCCACTCCTCGATGTAATAAAACTACATCTGGTAAATTCTCAAGATTTCTTAAAATCCTTAAAGGAAAATCTACATTCATCATATCAATCATTGAATCTAAATTTTGTTTTTTACATTCTTTTATAAAAGTTTTTATTGTCTCCAAAGAAGCCTGTCCCAAAACTGTAACCGCATCCGCTCCTGCATCTTTTGCAATTTTTACTTCTCTTTTTCCTCGATCCATACATTTCATATCTGCAACAACATAAGGCAAAAAAGGGAGATTTTTTTGAGTTTTTAAAAAAAGTCTTCTTTCATAAGAAGTAGTTAAAAAAACATTTTTAGTTTTTCTCACCCTTAAATAATCTTGCAAAACTCCCCCAAGTTTAAAAAACCAAAATTTTTTTATTTCTGAAATTGCCTCCATTCCATAAATTTTAATCAAAGGTGTTCCAACCTCTAAAATAATCCTTTCATCAATAGGCAAAATTTCAATTATTTTTAAAGCCTCCTCTAAAGTAGTGTTAAGGGCAATCTGAAGATATTTTCTTTTCCTTTTAAGTTTCATTCTTTTTTGCAATCTTTTTTATTGCATCAAAAATTTCAATTGGGAGTGCAAAAATGACTGTTTTTGAAGGATCAGGCTGAATTTTCTCAATTGTCTCAAGAGTTCTTAAACTCATTCCTCCCTTAGTTGAACTTAATATTTCTGAGGCTTTTTTAAGATTTCCTGCAGCTACAACTTCTCCTTCAGATTTAATAATAATTGCTCTTTTTTCTCTTTCTGCTTCTGCTTGAGCTGCCATTGCTCTTTTCATTCCAGCAGGAATTTCAATATCTTGGATTTTAATTGCAGTCACATCTATTCCCCAAGAATCTGTTTCTTTATCAACAATTTCTCTTATTTCTTTAGCAATTTTTTCCCTTTCTGAAAGTAAAGTATCAAGTTCTACTCCACCAATTACATCTCTTAAAGCAGCCAGAGCGTATTGAGAAACAGCATAAGAATAATTCTCAACTTTTAAAACCGCATCTTCTGCTTTCTTGACTTTAAAATAAACAACAGCATTCACTCCTACTGGAACATTATCTTTGGTAATTGCTTCTTGGCGAGGGACGTCAATTGTCGTAATTCGCATATCAACTTTAATCATTCCTTGAATAATAGGCACAATCCAACGAAATCCTGGTTCAAAAGTCCCGGTGTATTTTCCGAAAGTCAAAACCACCCCTCTCTCATATTGATTCACAATTCTTATCCCTGCCAAAAAAATTAAAAAAAGCAAAAAAATTAACCAACCAAACATTAAAAATATAAATTTTGTTTTTTTGACCTTTTCATATTTCTTTTATTATTTTTCTATTTTAACACCATCAAAATCAACTTTTAAGACAAAATCACGTTTCCTTTTTGTTTTTGGTTTTTTAAAGCTTAGCCCCAAAACAATCCCTCCTTTGCCTGCACCAGAAAGTTTCATTCCCAAAAAATTTTTTTTCTCTTCCCACAAAATTTTTTCAATCTCTTTTGAAGAAACTCCGATTGAGTACAAAAGTCCTTGATTAATTTCCATTATTTTTCCAAACTTTTCAAAATCTCCTTTTTCTAAAAATTCTT
>CAZRAI010000074.1:0-1970 GCA_964598115.1 uncultured Candidatus Saccharibacteria bacterium
CTAAATCTTCATAAGAAAAAAGTTCAACTGAACTGAATGCATCATGAATTTCAGCCACATCTATATCTGAAAGCCTTATTTTCGCCTCTCGGTAAGCTTCTTTTGCAGCAATTTTTGTTGCCAAAAAGTGAGTTTCATCTTTTCTTGAAAAAGGGAGAATTGTATCTGTAGCAAAACCAGTTCCTAAAATTTTAATATCAGTTCTTTCTCGAGAAATAATAGCAGCTGCTCCTCCATTTACCGACAAAGAGCAATCAAAAAGACGAAACGGAGAGGCGACCACAGGAGATTTCTTTATTTGCTCAAGCGAAACAGGTCTTTGATAAAAATAAGCTTTTTCATTTAAAACTGCGTTTTGGTGATTTTTGTAAGAAATTAAAGCCAAATCATCCATTGTCGCACCATATTTTTGCTGGTATCTTTGCCACAAAAGTGCGTTTTGAACCGGAAAAAGGGCTCCCTCCATTTGTTCTAAAAATCTTTCTGAAGCGGAAAGAATATGATCCACCACTACCTCTGAAACATTTTCTACAAGATGTTCCGCACCAACAACCAAAATATTTCTATATCTTTTGGTCCTTAAAAAATTCACCCCAACCCAAAAAGCAACTCCTCCTCCAGCACAAACCGCAGGAACTTCAATAATGGGAACATTTGTTTTGAAAATTTCAGCCAAAAGAGAAACTTTATGAGTTTGATGTTCTGATCCATCAGTTGATGACATTGAACTAAAAATGATGATATCAATTTGGGAAATGTTCATTTTTGCATCCTCAAGTGCTTCCATTGCCGCTTCGTAAGCAAGTTCCCACCAATATTTTTGTGAAAAATCAAATCTTGTCATTCCTACTCCTTTTACAAACATATCTTTAATATTTTATTCATTTAAGCACTTTCCCTAAATTTTCAATTTTTAAATCTAAAATTTCCCCTTCTTTTTTTGCAATCTCAATTACCTTTTCAGGAAAATTTGTATGAATATGAATTTTTAAGAGATCTTTCACTTTAAGAATTTCTAAAGAATTTCCAAGTAGGGAAAATTTCTTTCCAAAATATTTTGTATTCTTTTTAGGATTTTTTATTAAAAAAATCAGTTCATATTTTAAAGTTGGAAGATGAAAGAATTTTCTTCTCTCTATTTTTGTTGATATCTTTCTCTCTCTCTTTTTCAAAAGCCCTTCAAGCCATCCTTTAAAAATTAAAAACATTCCTAATCCTCCAGCGTCCACTACACCTGCTTTTTCCAAAATGGGGAGTTTTTTTTGTGTTTCAATTAAAGATTGATGTGCTTTTTGGAGGGCTTTTTTAAAAAGAAAAAGAATGTTATTAGTTTTTTTCACTTCTTTTTTGAAAGTAAAACAAAAAGAAGAAATTACATCAAGAATTGTTCCTTTTTGGGGTTTTTCAATTGACTCTTTTGCTTTTTGATTTCCTTTTTCAAATCCAAAAGAAAGCTTTTTTGCATCAACAGGCTCTCCCAAAGGAGCAAGTTTTTCTGTAAATCCAGCAAGAAAACTTGTAAAAATTAAACCTGAGTTTCCTTGGGATGAAATTAAGGCTCCCTCTAAAATTCTCTCTAAAAAGTTCTTGAAAGGTCTATTTTTATTTTCCTCTATTACTTTCACAATTCCCTTTAGAGTTTCCAGTAAATTTCTTCCGGTGTCTTGATCAGGAACAGGAAAAACATTAATTTTGTTAATTTCTTCTTTTTTACTTTCAATCTCCTCTTTAGCGTAAATAAACATTCTTATAAATTCATTTTTTGTAAGAAATTGCATAAGTTATTTTTCATAAAATCCTATTCCTACTGCTCCAGGACCTGCATGAACGCCCAAAAGTAAAGGAATTTCACCTAAAAAAGCAAAAGACGAAGGAAGATTGTTTTCTATAAGAATTTTAAGACGCTTTGCCTCTTTTAAATTGTTAGCGTGATTTATTGCAAATCTGATTTTCTTTTTTACTCTTTTTTT
>CAZRAI010000075.1:0-1848 GCA_964598115.1 uncultured Candidatus Saccharibacteria bacterium
GTTTTTTTCAAAATTCTCATTGAAAAAGAAAATAATTTCATAATCTGGATTTTTAGTTTTCTTTTGCGATCTTAAAAAAAGTTTTCCTCCCCCATAAGCAATGTGAGCAAATCTTAAAGGCAAAGTTAATCTCACTATTTTACCTTCTTCTTTTTTTCCTACTGCTCTATCAATTGAAATTAATCTTTCTTGAGAAAGAGTTCTTTCGCATTCTTTTAAAAATTCAATTTCTTCTTTTCCAAAGGAATGATCAATGCTATTTTTTGTAAACCGCTCTGCGCGTGATGTAGGTTCGCTTTTTGTACAAAGATTTCCATATCGAGTTTTTTTTATCTCTGGTTGCTTCTCTACTATTCTTTTAAGCTCACTTTCCGAAGGATTATCAATTAACCTTTTCTCTTTAAGGGCTCTTTTCCAAGTATTTTGAGTAATTTCTAAAAATTTTTTTAAAACAAAGCTTGTCATAAAAAATTTATGGTCCAAATCTTTCAAAATCAAAAGAGACTTCATCTATTTCTCGGCCAAAAGTTTGAATTTTTTTGTCTCTTTTTTGAGGATTAAATATTTGGAAAAGAGTATCATCCATTAATAAAGGATCCTCAGAAAGCAAAATTAAATTAAAATAACCTACCGAGCCTGAAGATTTTTTTACTCTTTCCTGGCCACAAAGGAAAAAAATCTTTTTTTTAAACTCTAAAAGCGCTTGAAAAAGTGCTAAAAAAACTTCTTTCATCTTTTTTTTGAAAAGATAAGAAAGTCCATAAAAGTTCTCTTGAGACAAAACAAAACTTTGAGAAAAAGAAGCTCCTTCTATTTCGCCTTTTTTTAAAATGGGTGCTGGCAAGAAAAATATATAATCAAACTCAGAAATTTTTTGAGAAATTTCAAAAATATATTTTTCTTTTTTTATCTTAGCAAACTTTTCTTTTGAAAGATCAAAGGTTTCAACTAAATTCTTAAAAGCAACATCCAAAAGTTGTGAGCGGGAGGCTAAAAGTTCAACTGGTAAGGAACTGAAGCTTTGAGAGGCAATTTTTATTTGGGACTCTTTAAAGCCTTTCTCAAACAAAAACTCCAAAAATCCTTCCAAAAATTTAGGATGAGTATTTTCTCCCAAATGAGGATAACTTGGAGCACGCAGAGTAACAATAATTAAAACTTTTTTTTGGGGATCCAAAGAAAGATTGTAAATTTCAAAACTTTTTTTAATTGCATCTTTGAAATTATATCTCACCCGCCAGATAGCAACTCCTCTTTCTTTTTCTTTTCTTTTTTTTATTTCAAAATTTTGTCCAACTTTTTTTTCTTTTTTTGATTTAAAAATAAATCTCTCACCTTTCTCTCCTTCAAGAGCAATTACATAATAAGGAGTTTCGGGATGTAAAAGAGTAGGAATAAAAACTTTTGCTGAAGCAATCACTTTATAATCTTTGGATTGTTCTTCACTTAACTTCTCAAAACAATAGGGGCATCTCTCAATTGGATGCCACCATTTTCTTTTGCATTTTTTACAAAAATAAAAAACCATCATATTTTTTTAAAAATTAAAACTGTTACTGATCCTCCTGCTCCTCCAATATTATGACAAAGACCAATTTTAGGATTTTTTATTTGTCTTTTCCCGCATCTTTTTCGAAGTTGATTCACAATTTCATAAACTTGGGCAAGGCCAGTGGCTGAAATAGGATGCCCTTTTGCTTTAAGACCTCCAGATGGATTTACAGGGACCTTACCATCTAAATTAAAATAGCCTTCTCTAACAAGTTTTGCTCCCTCACCTTCTTTTGCAAAACCTAAATCTTCATAAGAAAAAAGTTCAACTGAACTGAATGCATCATGAATTTCAGC
>CAZRAI010000076.1:0-1838 GCA_964598115.1 uncultured Candidatus Saccharibacteria bacterium
TTTTTTTTCAATTTTCATTTCTTGCCCTTGAGGAAAAAACATTTTTCCATCTGGTGAAACATAAGAAGTAATCTCTCTTCCTTTAAAGTTCATTTTTACTTCATAAACTCCACTTGAGAGTTTTTTTACTTCTTTAAGTGATACTTTATCACTGCTTCCAATAAGGTAGCTTTGGTTAATGAAATCAACTGCTTTCTTTCCAACCGATTTTACATCGCCTTGAAAAAGGGTATAAAGATAAAACCCTTTTGTTAAAAGTGATATACCAAAAAATCCCAAGATCCAAAAAAAAGCCACTTTCCATTTCCAGCAATTGTTTTTTTGCTTTTGATCTTCTTTTTTCATTTTTGGCAGCTAGCACAAAAATAAGTTGACCTTTGACCCAAGATTTTTTTTAAAATTTTTCCCCCGCATCTTTGACATTTTTCTTTGCGATAAACTTTTCTTATTTTATCATAATTTCCTTTTTCTCCATCGGGTTTTCGCCAATCTGAGATACTTTCTCCTTGAAGTTTTATTGCTTCTTTTAAGATTTTTTTAATGCTTTGAAAAAGTTTTTTTAAATCACCTTCAGAAAGTTCCTTTACTTTTCTAAAAGGACTTATTTTTGCTTCCCAAAGGGCTTCTGCAGAATAAATATTTCCAATTCCAGAAATTACCTCTTGCTGCATCAATACTTTTTTAATTTCACTTTTTTTTCTTTTTTGAACTCTTTTTTTAAACTCTTCAAGAGAGATTTCAAGAGGGTTAGGTCCTAATTTTTCAAGTTCTTTTAGAATTTCTTTTTCCTTTCCAAGTTCAATTTTGGCAAATTTCCTTAAATCAGATAAAGCAAGCATTTCCCCATCATCTAAAATAAAAATCACTCTTAAAAATTTATTGAGTGGATCTTCTTTTAAGGGTCCTTCTTTTAAAGGAGTCCATTTCCCTTTTTCTTTTTTCCATTTTCCTAAAAGCAAGTGTCCTGTGAGTTTTAAATGAAAAAGTAAGATATAATCTTTTGACAAAAAAAACAAAATATTTTTCCCCTTCCTTTGGATATCTTTTATTTGTTTTCCTTTAATAATTTTTTTGAAAGTTCCAATTTTTGGTTTTTTTATAATTTCTTCTGCTTCTAAAGCAACATCTTTTATTTTTTTTCCTAAAATCTTTTTCTTTAAAAAATTAACTGTTATTTCAACTTCAGGAAGTTCTGGCATAAAAACTTAAAGGTATGAGCGAATTTTTGAAAGAATTTCTTCTAAAGTGAAGTGGGCTTTTATAAGATAATCTTCTGCTCCAAGGTCTAGCGCTTTTTTAATTTCTTCTTCTTGCCCAAGATTTGAGAGAACAATAATTTTAATATTTTTAATTTCTTCATCTTCTTTTGCTTTTTTTAAAACCTCAAAACCATCTATTCCTGGCATGATGAGATCTAAAAGAACAAGATTTGGTTTTTCTTCTTTGATTTTTTTTAAACCTTCTTCTCCATCTTCGGCTACTGAAACCTCTATATCTTTTTCTTTTCTTAGACGAGCAGATAAAAGATCTCTTAAAAATTTATCATCTTCAACAATTAAAATTTTTGCCATAAAAACTTAAATATATTTTTTGACTTTTTCAATTACTTCCAAAGGGTCAAATTCAGTTTTGATGATATAATCTTTAACCCCAAGTTCCATTGCTTTGTTAATTTCAACCGGTTGACCTGAATTTGAAATAATAATCACATTTAAATCTTTTAAATTTTCATCTTTTCTAATTTCCTCTAAAACCTCAAAGCCTCCTTTTTTGGGCATAATCACATCTAAAAGTAAAAGATCAGGTTTTTCTTCTCTTAAAAGTTTTAAAGCTTCTTC
>CAZRAI010000077.1:0-1663 GCA_964598115.1 uncultured Candidatus Saccharibacteria bacterium
TAAAGTCTTTTTTTTGATTTTTATATCTTCTCCTCCAATTTCTTTAAGTTTAATTTCTTCTTTTTTTGAAACTTCTTGAGATAAAAAGGCATATTTCACTTTTAATTTCTCTGCTATCTCTAATGGAATTTGAAAAGCGATCGCAATGTCATTGGTAATTAAAAAAGAACCTAAGGGTAAAACTCCTACAAAGGAAAGTTCACCTTCTTCAAAAACGCACATTTTTGTTGTCTGAGCACCTATATCTAAAAGTAAACAACCAGCCTCTTTATCCTTTCGCGAAAGTAAAACTTTCTCAGCTGCAAGTCCACTTAAATAAAAATTAGAAACTTCAACCTGAGACTTATCTAAGCACTTTTTCAAATTTTTAAAATAAGGAGTGCTTACTAAAATCAAAAAGAGTTCTGCTTCAAGTCTCACTCCTGTCATTCCAACGGGATTTTTAATTCCAGATTCCTTATCTACAGAAAATCCTCTTACAATTGTTTCTAAAATCTCTTTGTTTGAAGGTAAAGAGACTGTTTTTCCTGCTTCAATTGCTCTTTCTTTATCTTCCTCAGTTATTTCACCATCAGCACGGGAAACTGCAACTACTCCTTTTGATTCTAAAAAAGAAAAATGCATTCCTCCATAAGCGACACCACAACTTCCTTCTCTGTCAACTTTTTCCAGGAGTCCTTCAAGATTTTCTTGAAGCCTTTTTGCCGCTTCATCTACTTCTATCACATCCCCCCTTCGAATTCCTGCTGAAGGAGTTTCTTCCTTGGCAATTATCTGTAAAGGTAAATTTGGAATAATCTGACCTACCGCAGATTTTATAGAAAACGATCCTAAATCAATGGCAAAAATTAATTCTCTTTTTGGCATATTAAAGTTTTTTGTGCCACTTTAATACCTCATCAAAACTTAAAGGGGAAAGTTTTTTGATTTTTTTAAGATCCTCTTCTGAAAGATCAGTCACTCTTCCAAAAGAAGTAATAATATTTTGAGAACTTTTCATAATTGTAATTAAAGAAGAAGTTCCACATTTTTCACACTCTACATATATTTCAAAAATTCCTTTTTTTTGAGAAAGAATCTTTGCTTTTCTTTTTTCAAGCTTTTGATGACAAAAGGGGCAGTTTCCTAAAAATTGAAAAACATCCAACATATCCTCACCCTAAATTTAAATAATTTTGAATTTTTTTTCAACTGTCTTTGAGATCGCAAAAATAACATCTTGCAAAAAAGAGTAAGGTTTTAAAAATTCTGAAAAAACTGCCTTTTTAAGAGCATTTTTAAAAGTTTTTCTGAGTTCTGTATTGAGATTAATTTTAAAAATACCACATTCTCGGGCTTTCTTTATTTCTTCATTTTTAACCCCAGAGCCACCATGAAGAGTTAAAAACACATCCTTTAGTTCTTTTTTAATCTTTTTTATTCTCTCAAAATCCAAATGTTCTCCAGGAGAAATTCCATGAGCAGAGCCAAAAGATCCAGCAAAAAAATCTACTTTTGTCCCTTTCACAAAAATTTTCGCTTCTTCAGGAGAGGTTAAAAACTTTTTTTTAAAATGAACTTTTTCTATTTTTGACCTTCCTGGAATAAAACCAACTTCTCCTTCAACTAAAACATTATATTTTTTGGCAAATTTTACCACCTCTTTTGTTTTTTTGATATTTTC
>CAZRAI010000078.1:0-1595 GCA_964598115.1 uncultured Candidatus Saccharibacteria bacterium
AGGTAGATAAAGTTAATGATTATTTTTTCTTTTTCCCAAAAAGATATTTTTTTTCAAAAAAAATTTGGCAATATTTTTGGTTAAATTTTGAACTTCCTTTGACAATAAAGAAAACTCAACTTGACCTTTTTTGGCAACCTCATCATTACCTGCCTTTGTTTTTTTTACCAAAGATTAAATATGTGGTGAGCGTTCATGATGTAATTCCTTTTTTAATGAAAGAATACAGGGCTTTTTTGCCACGGATGATTTTAAATTCAATGCTCCCTCCCTCCCTCAAAAAAGCAGATGCTATTGTGACAGTTTCACAGAGTTCAAAAAGGGATATTTTGAAAGTTTTTGATGTAGATGAGAAAAAAATCTTTGTTATCTATGAAGCAGCAGATGAAAAATTCAAAAAAAGAGAACTTTCTGAGGAAAAAAAAGAGAAATTAAGGAAAAAATATCATCTTCCAAAAGGTAAATTTGTAATGTATCTTTCAGGAATTGAAAAAAGAAAAAACATTCAAGGAATTATTAAAATTGCTGATTTTTTAAAAAAAGAAAAAGAAATTAGATTTTGCCTTTTTGGAAAAGTTTATTTTAAAGGAAAAGAATATCTAAAAGAGATCTCAAAAAGAGAAAATATTTCCTATTATGGTTCTGTTGATGAAAAAGATTTACCCTATCTTTACAATCTTTCTTACCTTTTCCTTTTTCCTTCTTTTTATGAAGGTTTTGGTCTACCAGTCCTTGAAGCAATGCAATCAGGAGTTCCTGTTTTGACATCAAACACCTCTTCCTTGCCAGAAGTTGTTGGAAAAGAAGGAATTATCCATCATCCTCAAGATTACAAAAACTTTGCTAAAGATATCAAAAGACTTTATGAAGATGAAAAATTCTATCAAGAAATGCAAAAAAAAGTTCTCAATCAAGCAAAAAACTTCTCTTGGGAAAAATCGGCAAAAAAGCTTCTTTTGGTTTTTAAGAAAATTTCTTTTATAATTTAAATATGCCAAACATTCCTGATTTCAAAGTAGGGGATACAATTAAAGTTTTTGAGAAAATTCCAAAAGAAAAAAGAACCCAAGTGTTTGAGGGAATTTGTATTGCAAAAAAGCATGGCACAGAGCCTGGATCTACTTTTACCGTAAGAGGTAAAATTTTAGGGCAATGGGTAGAGAAAATTTATCCTCTTTTTTCGCCTTTAATAGAAAAAATAGAAATTGTAAAAAGGGGGAAAGTGAGAAAAGCAAAACTTTATTTCATTCGCGAAAAATCTGAAAAAGAAATTAGAAGAAAACTCAAACAAAGTAGTGTTTAAAGAAATTTTTCCAGTTTTCAATCAGAAAAAGATTAAATATCTCATTACCGGAATGGAAAAGGATCATCTTAAAATTTGGCAAAAAACAACTCCTTCTCAAAGACTTCAGTGGCTTGAGGAAATGTTAAAGTTTTTTTTAACTTCTCAAAAAAGAAGAAACAAGAAATCAAAAAAGCTAAATTCTCATTTTGAAATTTGATTTTTTTCAGTTTTAAAATTAAAATTTTTTAAAAGACTTTTTGCCCAGGTGGCGGAATTGGCAGACGCGCGGCCTTGAGGGGGCCGTGGGGGA
>CAZRAI010000079.1:0-1564 GCA_964598115.1 uncultured Candidatus Saccharibacteria bacterium
CCTTTCATATCAAAAGAACCTCTTCCATAAAGACGATCTCCTTTTATTTTTGGCAAAAATTCCTCTTTTTTAGCAGGCACAACATCCAAGTGCCCAACTAAAAAAACTTTAGGATTTTTTTCTTTTTTTAAATTTGCCACAAGGGAAGGTAATTTTTGAGAACGGAAAATTTTTATATATTGAGAAAATTTTTTAAGTTCATTAAAACAAAAATCAACAATTTTTTCTTTTTCTTTAAGATTTTCTTTTGTCGTTTGATATTTAATTAAATTTTTGGTTAAAGAAACTAAATTTTCTTTTATCATCATTATAAATTATAAAAAATTTCGTGATAAAATACATTTCATATGTTTAAAAAATTCAAAATTACAGCTTTTGGGTGTCCGATGCAAAAATCAGATGCAGAAAGAATTGCTTTTTTTATGGAATCATTAGGGCTCAAAGAAACAAAAGATGAAAATGAAGCTGATATATTGATTTATTGTATGTGCTCTGTCAGACAATCTGCAGTTGATCGAATTTATGGAATTTTAAAAAAACTTCCAAAAGATAAGCTCAAAATTCTTGCCGGTTGTATTTTAGAAAAAGACAAAAAAGTTTTTGAGAAATATTTTGATTTTATCTGGCAAGCACGACCTCTTTTTCATCTTCCTCCAAAACCCTCAAGCAAAGAAGCTTATATTCAAATTGCGACTGGTTGCAATTATAGATGTTCTTATTGTGTTGTTCCCTTGGTAAGAGGAAGAGAAATTTTGCGGAAAAAAGATGAAATTTTAAAAGAAGCAAAAGATTTTATAAAAAAGGGATATAAAATGCTTTGGCTTGTCGCACCCCGGGTTACCTGCCATCCTCAACTTAAAGAATTAATTGAAGAGATCGAAAATTTTAAAGAAAACTTTTGGCTTGGAATTACCGCTCCTCATCCCGCTGATTTTAAAGATGATTTAATAAAAACTTTAGCAAAATCAAAAAAAATTATTCCGCATTTAAGTCTGCCCTTGCAGTCAGCGAGCAATAAAATTTTAAAAAAAATGAGAAGAAACTATAAAAAAGAAGATTTTGAAAAAACCGTTAAAAAACTTAAAGAGGCTTTCCAAAAAGAAAGAAAAGGGCCTGAATCGCATTTGTCTTTATCAACTGATATCATTGTTGGTTTTCCAGGAGAAACAAAAAAAGATTTTGAAGAAACTCTAAATTTTCTCAAAAAAACGCGATTTGAGATGGCATATATTGCAGAATACTCTCCCCGTCCAGGAACTGAAGCTTTTTCTTTTAAAGAAACTGTTTCTCAAAAAGAAAAGGCAAAAAGAAGAAAAATTTTAGAGAAAATTTTGCAAGAAATTGCTTTTGAGGAAAATAAAAAATTCTTAGGAAAAGAAATTGAAGTTTTTGTGAGAAAAAAAAGAAAAAATTTCTTTTTGGGGAAATCTCGTCATCAAAAAACAGTAAAATTTAAAGCAGAAAATAATGAAAATCTTTTAGGAAAAATTGTGAAAGTTAAAATAAAAAATATAAAAGATTTTGGACTTGAAGGAGAAATTTAATTTATGCCAAAAAGAATTAT
>CAZRAI010000080.1:0-1557 GCA_964598115.1 uncultured Candidatus Saccharibacteria bacterium
AGGGTTTTTTCTCACCTCATCAACCAAAGTTTGACCTTCTTCATATCCAACATATCCTGGAGGAGCACCAACCAAATAAGAAAGAGTATGACTTTCCGAAAAATCACTCATTTGATAAAAAAGAATTTTTTGTTTGAGGGCCTCAGCCAATGTTTTGACAAAATAAGTTTTTCCACAACCTGGAGGACCAACAATCAAAAAAGAAAAAACATCTTTTTTATCTGAAAAAATTTTTCTTTTTAAAAGAGAATTTAAGATTTTTTTGATTGTTTCTTTTTGACCAATTACTTTTTTTGAAATTTCCTTTTGGAGTCTTAAAAAGACCTCTTTTTCTTGTTTCAAAAAACCAATGTCTATTCCTTTAATTGAAGAAAAATATTCTCTTACATCTTCTTTTGTAAGATAAAGGGATTTTTTTTCGGTATTTTTTATTTTTTCAATTTCTTTCTGGAGATTGAATTCTTCTTTTTTTAAAGTTTCTGCTTCATTGAATCTTTCCTCAAGGATATATTTTTCTTTCTTTTTGGCAATCTCTTTTAAAATCTCCTCTTTTTCTCTCACCTGAGAGGAATTTTCTTTTTCAAAGCTTTTTCCTTTCTTCCAAGCACACGCACCATCTAAAATATCAATTGCTTTGTCAGGAAAAAATTTTTCTTTCATAAAATTGTCAGTAATTTTTAAGGTCTCTTCAATCGCACTTTTTTTAATTTTTATTTGATGAAATCTCTCAAAATGAGGTTTTAAAAAATTTAAAACTTCTTTGGTTTCTTTTTTTGACATCTCTTTTATAAACAAAACTTCAAATCTTCGCTCTAAAGCCCTGTCTTTTTCAAGGTATTTTTTGTAATCTTCAAACGTGGTTGCTCCAATGATTTGAACCTCTCCCCGAGCAAGGAATGGTTTCAAAATATTTCCCATATCCAAAGCACCAGAGGCTGCACCTGCTCCAACAATAGTGTGAATTTCATCAACAAAAAGAATAACATCATTTTCTTTTGCTTCTTTTAAAATTGCCTCAAGTCTTTCTTCAAACTCCCCTCGATAGATTGTTCCGGAAATTAATAGTCCCAAATCCAAAGCAAAAATTTTTTTGTGCGCCAAAACATCAGGAACCTCTCCTTTTTTTATTTTAGAACCTAATTTTTCAACAATCGCAGTTTTTCCTACGCCTGGTTCTCCAACCAGTAAAGGATTTCTTTTTCTTTCTCGACACAAAATAGTAATCATTTTTTGAATTTCTTTTTCTCTTCCAAAAACAGGTTTTATTTTCCCTTCCTCAATTTCTTTTTCCAAATCTCTGGCAAAAAAAGGCAATGCCTCAAGTTTTTTTTCTTTTTTTTCTTTTTTCAAAAAGGGCAAAAAAATCTCATTTCCTTTTAAAATTTCTTTTAAAGTTTTTTCAATTTTTTTTGCCGACTTTAGGGAGTTTTTGAGAGTTTTTTCTTTAAGAGCGGCTAAAAGCAAATGTTCGGAGCCAATATAACTTTGATGATAAAAAGCAGCCAAAATTCCTGCTCTTTTAAGAATAGTTTTAAAAAGATTTTCATCTTCTTTTTG
>CAZRAI010000081.1:0-1542 GCA_964598115.1 uncultured Candidatus Saccharibacteria bacterium
TGGATTGAAAAAGGAGCTCAAGTTTCAGATTCGTGTTGGAATCTTTTTGTGAAAAAAGGTATCATAAAAGGTAAAAAAAGAAAAATTCAAATTGTTCAAAAAAAGAAAGATAAAAAATAATGTCAAAATATATTTTATTTTTTGACGAAATCTCTTTAAAAGATGTTCCTCAAGTTGGAGGAAAAAATGCTTCTTTAGGTGAGATGATAAGAAATTTAGAAAAAGAGGGAATAAGAGTTCCTTTTGGTTTTGCGACAACTGCTGATGCTTATTTTTATTTTTTAGAAAAAGGCAAAATTAAAAATAGGATTAAAAAAATCCTTGAAAAAATTAACTATGACAACTTTGAGGATTTACAAAAAAAGACAAGGAAAATAAGAGAGATTATTTTAAAAGCCCCTTTACCTCAAGATTTAAGAAAAGAAATTCTTAAAGCTTATGAGAAACTTTCTTCTATTTACCAAAAAGAAGCAGTTGATGTGGCGGTAAGATCTTCAGCCACAGCTGAGGATTTACCTGGTTTTTCTTTTGCAGGACAGCAGGAAACATATCTTAACATTAAAGGCAAAAGAGCTCTTATTGAGGCGGTAAAAAAATGCTATGCTTCTCTTTTCACTGCTAGAGCGACGTCTTATCGTCAAAAAGGTGGTTTTGATCATCTAAAAATTGCTCTTTCTTGTGGAATTCAAAAAATGGTCAGATCTGATCTTGCTTGCGCTGGAGTTGGTTTTTCAATTGATACTGAAACTGGTTTTCCAGATGTTATTTTAATTAATGGTTCTTGGGGTCTTGGAGAGATGGTTGTTCAGGGAAAAGTAATTCCAGATGAGTTTTTAGTTTTCAAAAAAACACTCAATGAATACCGTCCAATTATTAAAAAAGCTCTTGGAGAGAAAAAAATAAAACTTATTTATACTCAAAAACCTGTTTCTGGGAAATCTACCACTCAGGTAAAAACTTCTTTAAAAGAAAGAAGAAGTTTTGTTCTTTCAGACGATGAAGTGTTGGATTTAGCAAAAATGATTTTAAAAATTGAAGAGCATTACTCAAAAGTTTATCAAAGATACACTCCCATGGATGTTGAATGGGCAAAGGATGGAAAAGATAAAAAACTTTATATTTTGCAAGCCCGTCCAGAAACAGTTCATCAAAAAAAAGAAAAAAAATATTTTGAAGAATACAAACTTCTAAAGAAAGGAAAAGTTTTACTTGAGGGAGTTTCAATTGGTCAAAAAATTGGTCAAGGCAAAGTAAGATTGATTAAAGATTTAAAAGATCTTGGAAAATTCAAAAAAGGAGAAGTTCTTGTTACAAGAATGACAAATCCTGATATGGAACCCATAATGAAAATTGCAGGAGGAATTATTACTGATGAGGGAGGGAGAACGTGCCATGCCGCCATTATTTCACGAGAGCATGGTATTCCTTGCATTGTGGGAACAAAAAAAGGAACTCAGGTTTTAAAAGAAGGAAGAGAAGTTACTTTAGATTGCACTCAAGGAGAAAAAGGTTATGTTCTTGAGGGAATTTTACCTTTCAAAA